>JBLHTH010000126.1:0-9897 GCA_047627195.1 Pseudohongiellaceae bacterium
ATATCGTAAGCATTGAAGCCGTGATAATTGCCCACCACCAAAACGTCATCAGCAAACAATAAGTCGGTATTAGCAAAGTTTAACAGGCCACCGCGAGGCTCAGCGTTCTCATCATCTACAGCTTCTGACGCAGGCGTTTCGACAAGATTGCTATTTGCTTCCTGCCCCACGGTTTCTTCGTCACTGTCGCCGCTAGCAATCCCTGCGTCTGGGTCGGGCTCCAATGTTTCGGTTTTTTCTGGCTCTGGCGGCATGGGCAACCCGGAAGGATTCGCGGGATCAAAAAAACCGTCAGGCTTTGGCAGCGCAGCAAGCAGCTGCATATTCAAAGAGGCTTCGCCGGCATCTCTAAAGCCAGCTCTCAGATTAACCCGCGGATCAGGGGAGAAGCCTGCCAGCATGGAATTCATGCGGTCAATTTCGCTGGCTTGATCGGCGGTCACGTCGCTGGTGAATTCAAACAGTACAGAATCCTGAGCAGAACCCCGCTGACCCAATAAATCTTCAACCATGGTTAGAGCACCTTTATGGTGCTCTATCATTAGCTGGAGAAACATCGTATCAAAGGCAGCGCCTTGCAACGTTGCCAGCTCCGCCATTTCATCCAAGCTAGCCATGCCAGGCATCATTTCACCCTCGGCCATGTGCTGAGAGTCCATGCCGGGGACCATCAGGTCACGAGCTTTTAGCCAGTCCTGCATCATGTCAATCTCGTCTTCTTGAGATAAAGAGATGCGCCTAGCCATTAGTGTCATTGTATCCCGGTTTGTGCGGCCATCTACCAAGATACTCATGTCAAGCGCTTGGCTATGGTGGGAAATCATACCCTGCATAAACTTCACATCACCGTCAGAGAACTGAATTCCTGCCAGATCTGAAGCCTCTTGCGCAGTAATCTGACGACTGGGCTGCCCAGGCGCACCTGGCTGGATGATAGGCACTTGAGCGCTGGCGTGAAAAGATAAAATTAGGGCGCCAGCAATGGCTAGATATGGGTGACTAAAAATTTTAGCGACTCTAAAAAATTGGTACAACATAGTTTTTCTCCGAACAAGGTATGCGTTGGCCTGATCCCTAAAGACTATAATTTATCTTAGATGAAGTCTATCTATTGCGCCGTTTCTACCTAGTCATAACAGCCGCTCACCCTACCTGGAGAAACGTTCAGGTAACTGCTTGTTGCCGTCAATTTTTTGTTACACCTGCCAGTTCTTCCATTGATTTCTCAAACTTCGGCGCTGTCCTGTGCAGGTGTTGCCGGTAACTACTTGGATCATCTAAATGTACAAATGTCCCATGACTTACTTATCTTCTCTTGCGCAATCATGTTTAGCTTTCTCGTATAAACCTGTCTAGGTTTGATCTCTATCAAAATGAAGCGCACCAACATGTCTTAACCTGTTTTTTCTTTGGGCTACGCAATTATTAATCTATCGCTATTTTCCTCAAAGGCGCTTGAATCGGATGACCTATAGACTTCTTCATCAATAACAATTCAATCTAACCGCAATGTATTTTGTGATGAAGAAATAACATCTGTTGTAGTCCTTGGAAAAATCAAAACTTCCTTACTCATTGCCTTCACTTTTAATATAGACACCCTTCAGAGTAGCTCTGATTTTACGTTTGCATGCGTATGGCGAATTTTGTTCGACAATATCAACATACGATACTCGGTAAGCCTAGATTAAAAAGTCACTTTTTATTGCGCGAGCGCGCCCAGAAGAAGTCTAGAAAATATTTCATATTCTACAGACACACGAGCGGATCTCGTTATAAATGAGCAAACTACCGGCGCTACAACACGGTGCTATTGACACCAATATTTACCGAAAATTATTAATTTTGATGTAAAGCTAAACCCTTCTGCCATCAACCCAGACAGAATTGACCACATCCTAGAGCAAAAAGCTTTACGCTAACTGGGCATTCGTCACAGCGAGAATCCAAAATCTTTAATGTGATTTTCATCGTGCACAAGCACAACGCTCGCCGACGATTTTGCGTTGTGAAATTTGTAGGAATAGCGTTAATGAAGAATTCAACTACTTCATACACAAATTGCCACCCGAGGGAAAAAACTGCGATCGCATTTTACACGATGGTGAAAGGTCACCAAAAAAGAAAATTCAATAGACTTTAACTTTTGCCGACGGCCTTGACATCTATTTGCTCGGGATACACGTGGGGCGATGTAGCATATGATTAATTAATCTATATGCTATTTAAAATAGGAACAACAGTAGTCAGTAGGTTCCAAAACTTTAATATCAAAAGCTGACTTTGCAGAAACCTCAAACTCACCGCCAGCCTCAACAGTCAACCACTCTGTCTGCCCAGGCAAAAGCACTTGAACCTTTCCGGCCTGAATCTCCATTAACTCTTTCTGAGCAGTATCGAAACGATATTCCCCGGGCAGCATAACGCCCAAAGTCTTTTTCTCACCACTGGCATAGGTTAGGCTGCGACTGCTAACTTTACCTTCAAAATAAAAATTCGCGAGGGCATCGACATCAACATTTGTAAACGTTTTCATTGCTAGTTCCTTTAGCTTTTTTAGCTTTTTCAATTTTATCGCAGTGTGCGCCAAGGCGTGCTCGTATAATATTATTTGTCTAAGACCGCTTATCAAACATTGCTTGGATGATTTTCGGCACTTCGTACACATCATAAGGTTTAGGAATAAAGGCTACATTATCTAGTCCCTTGGTATTAGCTGCAATCGCTTCACCTTTATCCTGATAACCTGTCGCCAACACAACCAACGTATTCGGCTTTTCTTCCAATATCCATTTTGTCAATTCAGCTCCAGTTACGCCCCCTGGCAATATTAAATCACTAAAAACCAAATCAATTGCTGGATGCTTAGCAAACAGTTCTTTCCCTGTTTTCACATCAGAAGCCACGAGAACGTTGTAGCCTTCGCTGGCAAACATCTCGACCGCCAAATCCCGGACATTAAGATCGTCTTCTACAATCAGCACAGTGTGGCCGGTGTTATTAACGACGTCGTTCATAATTTAACATCTACATTTTTCAGTTGACGAAAGTTACAGTGTCTAAAAGGAGGAAACAAGTCGATTTAACAGCCATGGCATGCCAAGATCAGTGGTTATTACTCGCTTGGCGATAAAATAGAGCAAGACTGGTATGGTTGGCGACTATATACCGTTTGTTACACATAGTTAAGCAATTGTAATACGGTCCGAAGTAGTGCGGGATAATTCGCACAATATCGCCCCGGATCTAGCGTCTTATCCCCGCCAAAAGGCTAAAGTGGAGGTGTTCGTAATAGATTCTGATATTCCATTTACTGCGCAGATATCTCTTCGCGGAGAGCGAATAAAGTTACTATTTGGTCAGCTACATCTAGCTTATTTAGCTGATATGGTCGCCGGATTATTTCTTTTCTTGATTTTGGCACCGAACTCGTCGCCCAGTCTCGCCTATACTTGGCTCGCTGCGCTACTGGGAAGCAACGCTGTTCGTGCCGTTTTGACCAACTACTTCGATGTTGAAAAAACTGATCGGTTTGACATAGACACAAGCTTGAAGTTTCTCTACAGCAGCGCGGCTGTGTCCGGGCTCATTTGGGGGAATTCATGGGTTCTACTTCCAGATAGCCCTAGCCTTATTGAAATTTCAACTGTGAGCCTTTGGCTTGCGGGCATTCTTGTCAGCGCAGCAACAACGATGACCGTTATCCGCCCCTTGTTCCTGAGCTTTGCCGTTCCCGCTTGTTTGAGTTTTATTGTTTATAATTTCTTCAAAACAACTGAAGATACTTGGATATTGATTGGCGGCTTCGTCATATATGCTGCCTTTATAACTCCTATAGCCATTCGAGCAGGCAAAGACTTTAATCGTACCCTTAATCTTCAAGTAAAAAATAAAGCGTTACAGGAATCTCTGTTAATCGAGGCTAGTCGCCTGCGCTCAAAAGAAAAAGAACTAGCGCAAGAGAAACGTCAAACCCAACTATTGCTTATACAACAAAAAAATAAGGACGAACAATTAGAGTTTGCAGCGCAGGATAGATTACTCCTGCTAGACGCGGTGGGTGACGGAATATTTGGCGTCAGTAACCGTGGAAATATTACCTTTATTAATGCTCGCGCTCTCACCATGCTTAGGCTAAAAGAGAGTGACCTGCTTCACCAAAGCGCACTTCGACTGATCAGTGCCACAAGCAGAGAATCGGCAGCTAATATAGAAGCCTATACAGCAATCATACTGTGTTTTCAGGAAGGCGTGCCGGTGCTAAACATGAAAGGATATCTTACCGGCCTGAATGGTGTTGAACTGCCGGTCCGGTTTTCATGCACGCCAGTCCTTAAGAACAAAGCCGTGGTTGGATCGGTGGTAAGCTTCGTGGATGTCACTAAACAAAAAGAAATGGAATCAATGCTGCTGCAATCCCAAAAGATGGAGGCGGTAGGCCGACTCACAGGCGGCGTGTCTCATGACTTTAACAACCTGCTCACGGTGATAATGGGAAACTTACAATTCCTGCGGAAACGCTTGGGCCACGATGAAAAAGCAAGAGCCTTGGCTGACAAAGTCATGAAGGCTGCAAAAAATGGCGCTGACCTAAATAATCGACTCTTGAGCTTCTCTAGAGAACAGCCGTTAAAGTCGGACGTATTCTATATGGGCGATTTCATGACTGATATGCATGAATTCATCGGTCGCTTGCTCGGGGAAAATATCGTTCTGAGCTTAGAACTACAAGAACATGACAAAGTTGTCTCTATAGATAAAACGCAGCTCCAAAACGCTATATTAAACTTAGGCGTCAATGCTAAAGATGCAATGCCAAACGGTGGTACCTTCACAATATCTCTGCAGAGTACTTGGTTAAATACTTCATTTAGTAAAACCATTCAGAATCCTAGTTCGAACGAATTCATAGAAATTCGATTTACCGATACTGGTACGGGAATTCCATCTAATATTCAAAAACAAATTTTTGAACCCTTCTTTACCACTAAAGATCACAACCAAGGTACCGGGCTAGGACTCAGCACAGTTTATGGGTTTATTCGTCAATCCGGAGGAAACATTACCTTAGTCAGCGAAGAAGGCGCTGGCGCCACTTTCATTTTCTACCTGCCCGTTTCTCATGAAACCCCAGCCGCTGTAAAAGATAGCGATACCTCAGAGGAAGCATATGCGGTCAGTGGTTTAGTCTTAGTAGTCGAAGATGATAACAATGTCCGAGAGATTGCGGTGAAGTCCTTAGAGAGCTCTGGTTTTACGGTAATTAGTGCCGCAAACGCCGACGAAGGCTTAGCGCTGACAAGGTCTCACGACGAGATAAAATTGGTGTTCAGCGATGTAATTATGCCCGGAGGGATGAGCGGTATCGATATGGCGGAAAAAATCTTAGGTGATAGACCGATGCTGCCGATTCTACTAGCGACAGGATACACGGAGCAGTCTAGCAAAGACCGCCTACTAGATAATGATAATGTAGTTATAATTTCAAAACCTTATGATATTCGAACCCTTCCAAGCCTTGTCTCATCGATGATCACTACGGCCTCAAATCGTAGCGAAACCACCATAAATTAGTATCTATTTGTACTGTAATGTAGATCAGCGCCTAGTGCTTGATATAAGACCCAGCGGCCTATCAACCTCTTAGCTGAATACTGCCAAACCCTATTGACTCGCGAGCTTAATGCCACCTGTTGCCGTGTTTTTTCGCACCAAGCCTTATTCAAGGGATTTTGAATCGATTCTTATGTCTATTTTGCGGCTCCCGGCAATTATCCATGCCATGCTTGTAGCTCACAACCGCGTGACGGTTAAGCGCCATCAAAGACAAACACGCAGCTGATGAAGATGCTTATCTTCTTAAGTTTTTATTCTGTTTTTTTAGCTGACAGCGCACAGTAAAGTGCCAAAAAGAATCCGGAAAAGAGTGCAACTAAAATGCTCTAAAGTTTAGTACACCAAATATTTCAATCCAGCGTGACAAACATAACCACACTGGCAATTCTTAGTTTGAACCTTACAGCTTGCGGGAATGTTTACTATGAGACCAAGAAGCAATTTGGCGTTCACAAGCACGACATACCGGTTAACCCAGCGCAAAGCACCGGAGACCCTCAAGAACTGATCAAAGAACAGCTATAGCCCTGCATTAGAGAAGTTTCTAGCGCGCTGTTAAACTTACGGCGGTGACTTACCAAAAAACCTACGCTCGGCAAAATACTAAATTTGAAAACAACGAACGTCGAGCCGCAAACCTTAAAGAAAAAATCCGGTCGCTAAAGGACATATCAGCAGAACTTTGAAAAGGCGGGAGACCAAACTCAACCGCTGCAGTAATTAATCGCTAAGGCTAGCAAGTGAGGGCTCACTTAGCCATTTTCACGCGCTCTACTAGATTCTTGCGGCATCCGTGCGCGGCGCTGAAAATAAAGTGCTACCGGTAATCAGTGAGCTTAAAGATAAAGTTTTCTTTCTTAAACACAAGTTGACTCCACCTGTTTTTGGATAGCTGCGGGCAACACGTATGCGTACCGAAAGTGATATTTGAGAAGTGATCCGAAATATAGGAATATTAATTACCGAGTAGAATAAACTTCTAAGCGAGCTTGCTTTAATCGAGGTCCCATCAAAGCTGCTCTTGAGGGCTTGTTTTCATACAAGTTTCTTGTATCTTTTAATGCGTTTATGCCATCTCACTCATGGTTTGTTCTTGCTTAGCTCTCCCCTCTTTCAACGGAAAATTCACTGAACATAACCCAGTAGCATGGACCACAGACCAGCCGCCGTAAAACCAAGCTTCTCAGCCCACATAAGTGCATATAAACGCCCTGCTTTATAGCTAATAAAACAGAGGAACCCACTTAGCTGTCTTATACTTAAGGTAATCTGCAGCTACTGGAATTAGCGTGAACTCAAGCTTATGAATATCAGACAACCACAACGAAGTAACTCTCAAGGCCCCAGCTCTCAAGATATCAGCTCAAGTGATCACGAGCAGGAAATTTGGCGCGATAAGTATTTCTCAACATTGGATGAGTTGGAGAATGAACAAACAACTGCCAATGCAGCTATCGATGTGCTCAGACGCGGTTTGCTGAGCGTTAGCTTGGCAGGAGATGGCTTGGATTCGGATCTCGACGAAAAGTTGACCGAACTGCGTGGCCAATTAAAAACAGCTCAAGACTATTCCTCGCTTTCCAAGCTGCTGCAAAATATTGAATCAGACCTTATCAGGCTTGATACCCAGAAACTAGAAACCACTAAGACTCAAAAAAATCATACTAGCGAGGCTCTGTCCTTGTTGCTCAAGTCCTCTATTGATGCAGAAATAAAGCAGGAACTAAAAGTATTTCAGAAAAAAATCAAGGCCAGCGAGCATAATAGTGACCTAGCCAGGCAGTTTGAAGGGGATTTGATAAAACTGCTGCTCCCTTTGTTAGCCGAGTTGAGCAAGGGTTTTGCGGATAAAAACCCGTCCGGTGGCCTTTGGGATAGATTTAGAAAATCCGTATCCACAACCCAAGAAAGTCCCGAAGTTACACCCGAGCTCAGGCTAGAGACCGGACTGGAAATCGATTCAGGAGTGGCTAGCAATAACGTAATGATAGGTGGTGTTAAGGACGATAACTTTGTGGGTGAAATTAAGATAAACCTGCTTGAGGAAAGCAAACATTTTGCAAGCAAGCTTTTAACAAGTGTTTATGGTCATTCCGCCCTTGCCCAAATAGCAAAAGCCCTTTCAAGTGAAATCTCTGCGGCCGATGCAGCGACTATGCTGGCTAGCTATCCAAAAATTTTAAACCTTTTGGATTTGTCTCAGACCCAAGATAAAAAAGCCTTTCTCGATTATCTCGGTGAAATTAATTCCTCACTCGCCAAAGTCAGCCAGTCTGTTTCTACGACTGAAGCCACACAGCAGAAAATGAAGTCTGACAATAAGGCACAGAAACAAAAACTGCGCGGCGGTATTGAAAAAATTCGCATCATCCTCAATACCTCTACCGACCTTGAAAACTTAAAAACTCATACTCAATCTCTTCTCGACGATATCGTTCAAAGTCTCGATAGTTCAACGTCAATAATTGAACAATCAGAGCAAGAACTAATTGATCTAGCGACAAAGCAATCCGCTGAACTGGCCTCGGTAGTCGACAAAGCAAAAAGCATCGTTAATTCTTTTGAGCTATCACCAAACTCAAGCGTTGATGCGGATGTAGACAAACTTACTCAGCTTAAAAACCAAGGCACGCTAGCTAAAGAGCTCGTGAGGGAGCTCGCCGTCCATAAGAAAAGACAGCAAAGACTGTGTCTATGTATTGGTGACGTCCAGTCTCTTCAACTAATAAACGATGAGTATGGCAGAAATGCTGGTGATAAAGCCTTGGAATTATTGGCCAAAGAAATTGAATCAAAATCTAAAGCATCAGATTTTCTTGCTTACGCTGATAATGGCCGTTTTATTCTCCTCAAGCCCATTACTGAATTTGCTGCTGCAGGCACAGAAGTCGTCTCTCTCAACAGCGAATTAGCCAAGCTTCCCTTCAGGTTTAAAGGCAATGAAGTGAAAGTGAACCTTACCTTTGCTATACAACAGAGCAGTCTTAGCGACACGGCGACCTCTCTAATAGAGAAAACTGAACTGGCACTAAAGAAAGCTAAACTGGCAGTGGCGGCAATGCCGATTGATGCTGCCATGGCTGAGCCACCAGCTTAGGCAGCTAAGTTAGCTTTCATGACCTTAGTACCTCACGAATATTAAACAATGTTTTCAAGCGCTGACAAATCTACTTAAAACGATCATAATCTTGGCTTCAAACTAGTAGGAGAACAGCATGCGCATCGCAGCATTAGCTTTATCGTTATTGAGTACAGTGGCATTCGCTCAAGAGACCATTTTAGGTTTTAGCGAATCCGACAGTTTTTCCCAACAAGAACTTGAAACCGCATTCGATAAAGAAATTAATTCAGCAGAACTTGATGAATGGCTTCAACTACTTTCCTCAGAACCTCATCACGTAGGCACCCGTAAAGGGCTTGAAAATGTTGAATTTATTGCTGACAAGTTTCGTTCTTGGGGTTTTGACACTGAGATCGTGGAATACGAAGTCTTGTTCCCGAGCCCCAAGACCAGAGAACTTGAGCTGGTTTATCCGACACGCTATACCGCGACTTTAGAAGAAGACTCTCTGGTTGAAGACCCGAGCACCTCTTCGATAACCGATTTACTGCCACCCTATAACGCGTTTTCCACAGATGGCGAAGTTCAGGGCGAGCTAGTTTTCGTAAACTACGGAACTCCTGCTGACTATGACATTTTGGATAGATATGGAATCAGTGTAGAAGGGAAAATTGCCGTGTCACGCTATGGCGGATCTTGGCGCGGAATTAAACCAAAGCTCGCCGGTGAGAAAGGTGCAATTGCTACAATCATTTACTCCGACCCAGCCGACGATGGCTATGGAAAGGGAGACACTTACCCTGACGGCCCGTTTAAGCACGAAAGCGCAGTACAAAGAGGCTCGGTTATGGATATGCCGACCCACCCTGGCGACGTTCTGACCCCCTTCGTCGGCGCCACAGCAGATGCTAAGCGCCTCAAGCGAGAAGACGCGCCCACCATAACAAAAATTCCTGTGCTGCCAATTTCATATCGTGACGCATTGCCTTTGCTGGAAGCCATGGGAGGCGAAGTTGTTCCAGCCGAGTGGCAGGGCGGACTACCAATTACTTATCACCTAGGGCCTGGTCCTGCTCAAGTGCGCCTTAAACTAGAGTTTAATTGGGACATGGTAACGGCGTATAACGTTATTGCGCGCATGCAAGGATCTGTGTACCCAGATCAGTGGGTTATTCGAGGAAATCATCACGATGGATGGAATCATGGAGCAGCTGATCCGC
>JBLHTH010000127.1:0-9889 GCA_047627195.1 Pseudohongiellaceae bacterium
TATTTGCCTAACTATTTGCCTATTTATTCATTTGTGAAAGACAAGAAGATATTATTATGGATGAGCCATTAAACGTTTTAGGCGAGCCCTTAGAGGTTTGCGGACATGACCCTGTGACCGGTTTCTATCGTGATGGCTGCTGCAACACCAGTGATGAGGATTTTGGTTCGCACACCATCTGCGTCGAAGTGAGTCAAAAGTTTCTGGAGTACACACGCTTTCGCGGTAACGATCTTTCCACACCGATGCCTGATTTTGGATTTCCTGGATTGCAAGCAGGTGATCGCTGGTGTTTGTGCGCTAAGCGTTGGCTTGAAGCTGCCGACGATGGCATGGCACCAAGAGTGTTGCTGAAATCTACTCACAAGCGCGCGCTAGAAATAGTGACGTTAGACAAGCTAAAAAAATTCGCCAAGGATTTGAGCTGATGGAATTGTCTTCAGTTGCATACCTTGGGAAAGTAAAGTGATAGGGCTAGAAACCAAGCGACTGCTGCTTCGTGAAGTTTGTCTTGGAGACGCTGAGTTTATTTTGCAGTTAACCAATGAGCCTGGTTGGCTTCGATTTATTGGAGATAAGAATATTGCTTCGTTAGAGGGCGCTGAAGCTTATATTCAGGAGTCCATTATCGCCAGCTACCAGAAACATGGCTTTGGAATCTGGCTAGTTGAATTAAGAGGTACAGATGGCCGCCAAGCAGTTCCTATGGGAACTTGCGGCTTGATCGATAGGCCTACATTAAAAGATGTCGATTTAGGATTTGCGTTTTTGGCAAGCTATGCCGGCTACGGTTATGCCTTTGAAGCGGCGAGGGCTGTGATTGACTATATTAAGAAAACCGGCGAACTAACACGGCTTCTGGCCATTACCTTGCCAGATAATGAGCGCAGTATTAACCTGCTTAGCAAACTGGATTTCAAGAATAAGGGGCCTATTGAATTGCCAATCGCCGGTGGCATAGGAAAAGAAACATTGCTGTTATTTGATCAGTCGCTGTGAAAATTTTACTGGAATATGATCGGGGTTCTTGAAGTCGCGTGAAAGACTTTGGGAATGTTAGCCTAACAGCCGCGTACAGACTGATATTCGTTAACATAAGAGATAACGATTAAAGAAAAAAAATAGATCAATAAGAAAAGAGCCGCTGAATATTAGAGGAACGACTAAAAATCATGATTGTATTGGAGTTTTTAGAGGCCGTACTTTGGCTTGGATTACCTATGGCTGGCCTTAGCTGGTTTTTGTTCAGCTGGCTTTATAACAATGGAGATATCGACCGCGAGGCAGATCAAAAGTCCACTAAGGAGCAACTCAAGTCTCTTGGGAAATCCTTTAAAAAGGAGAAGAAACTAAGCGGTCAGTCACAAGCTGCCTATGTCTATGGCCGCTGGGCTGCCTTTGGTGGTGGGTTTTACGGTTTGGCGGCACTATGGACTTTCCTTGTAATTGAGGTGTCTCAAACAATTCGTTTTGTTTTTGGCTTTCCTGATTTTGCTGAGCTGTTTGAAGACGGACTTATCAGTTTTGCGATTGAGCTTCTTATCGATCAGCTAGGCAATATCGTTAGTGCTTTTGTTTGGTTTGCTTATTGGCCCTCGGACACCATGATATTATGGGTGTTAGTTGCTTATATCGGCTATCGACTGGGGGTGGAACTTGCCAGGCAGGGGAGGCGGCTAGATATTAATGAATGGTGGCGAAAGTACTTTGATAAATAGCCTACATTTAGAATAATTGAGCTGATAACAATCCAACTCAAGGATTTGGTTAATACTGTTTTTCTTTAATAGATTGATATTGTGCCCGGGTAGTTTTCGTGAAAATATTCTAATTGGTCAAATCTGTTCTTTCTTTGCCTAACTATAATAATTAAAAATCATGGAGGTTTTGGTGTTAACTCATCAACGAACTTTTTGGCTGGCTCTTGCGGCTAGCATCATTCCCTTTTCAATTCACGCCCAGACTGCTGCTGAAATGATTGTGCAAGCGGTTCAGCCTTTGCCTGACAATCTTAAAGCCCAGGCTACGGTATTCAAATACGATGCCGACAGTGGCGATCGTATCGTTTTAAAGCAGGGCAGTAATCAAGTCGAATGCCAGCCGATTTACGAAGATGGTTTTACTCGCTATGGACCAACGGCTGAGGGCGCCCGTAGAGACATGCAGGCGAAGCTGTCAGCGCAAGGCTTATCTACTGATGAAGTTCAGTCTGCTCTCCAGAAAGCCGAGAGTATGGGCCATATTAAGGCGAGTGCTTTTGGTGCCTTGAACTACCGGCTTTATAACAAAGACGATCGGATTCAGCTCTTGAGGGTGGTGTCGGTTTCCAACGCTACGGCTGCACAGCTTGGCTAGCCAACCAGATCGCAAAGGGATAATTCTCTTGCCGGGCGCGGCACGCCTTGGATGATGCGAGAGGGCACGTCAGGTGCGCAATTGATGAACCCAATTAACGGGACTGAGCTTTCTAACAATCCACACTAAGCATTAAATTGACTTCGATTCCCCATAGGAATCGAAGTGCCCGGTGCTTAGTGCCGGGTGCTTAGTATGTGGAATTTGGAGTTAAATCCGGGTTCACATCTCCATACACTTCTTCTGGATCAACATCGTTGGCAAACAAAACTTCTCTCACCGCTTCAATATGATCGAGAACTGTTTGAAATCGATCGCCATATTCATACTTGTTCACTTCTATGGCTTTGGGCATATAAGTAAACGCAATCTTCAGTGCCTCTAAATCTGCTTGTTCCATTTTCTCTGACATATTAACGGTCCTACTACTTTGCTTAATGATTTTAGAAACGGTGGCTAAGGCCTAATTGTAGCTGTCCTTTATGTAGATTATCTGTCCACTGGTGCATATAGCCGAACTGGAGCTTCAGATTGTCTTTAAATCTGTGACCAACTCCAACGTAGCTTCTATTTCTGTCAAAAATATCTACGTGGCGATTGTTGCCAATCTTTCTTTCGCCATTGAGGAACAGTTCATTAAAGAGCGTGAGGCTCCAGGCACCTTGGTCGAGATTTAATCGATTCAGCGGCATCTCCATTCTAAGTGAGTAGCGATACCGAGTTCGGAAATCTTGGTTTTCTATCCAGCGCTGTTCCACGCGCACACGATGGGATAGGTAAATACGCTGGCCCACGCGCTGAGGAAATGTGGCTTCTTGGAATATTCGATTCTCTGTGTTGGTGGCGGTGCCATCGCCAAACTGGCTAGAGGTGACGCTGGCCAACCCAATTGCGTAAGTGGCATTGGTAGAATCTGGAGAGAAAGTGACGCCAGCCCGAATGAGATGTTGTTCCAAATCTTTGTAGATATCCCAGTTTCGACGCTGTAAGTCTCCTTGCAGGCCCCAATTGCTTTCGGTAAAGCGTGTGCTCCAAGTATAGGCTGTCCATATGCCTAATTGGTTTTCGTCTATTTGGGCTAAGGCGGGGTTTTGGACTACAGTGAGCAACAGGGCGAACAACACCCTGAAGACGATGATTTTCATTCAAGCTCTCTTGGTTAACGTATTAATGGTGCGAAGCCATCTAGGCAATGCTGGTTCAAGTGATAGAACTACTGGTCGTTAAATTGAGGTCTGCTTTGAGAGGCCTAGTTAAAGTTATATGTGGCTTAGGGTATTGCGATGTTGATATCTTCCATGGCGCTTCCTGTAGCAAGGGCATTATTGCCAGCTGGGTATCCAAGGTCAGAAAGGATATACGCGATGATATCTGTATATTCTTGGTCTAATAGTGAACCTGGATTGTCTGATGGCATCTCGGCGACAATGCGGTAATAGAAATCAATGAGTGCTTTGCCCTGCCAGTATGGCCAGATGTCCTTATAGAATTTCATGTCATGGCAGCCTGCGCATTCTGCATCGTAGGTTTTCTCTCCAACAGCAGCCTGCGTTATAGTGAATACACCCTCGGACGTGTCTTTATTTTGCGCTAATGATGCTGGAGAAAAACTGACTCCAAATAAAAATACAGTGGTTACTAATGTGGTGGCAAAAGTTTGCTGCATGGATATCCTTACAATTCACAATATGTTCTTGAAATTAGCGATGCCGTTACTTTACCCGTTCTCAGTGAGGCGCGCTATGATTCCTGATTGCCCGTCCTCCTCACGATAGCCGCAAGTCTGCCTAGCATTGATATTCTACCGGATCTTGGGTGTGTCCGTGTCGGCATTGATGCCATCTGTTTTTAACTGGTCGCGATTGTCGCTAAAAGGTTTTTTGGCGTTTTGATAATTATAGAGCTTGTTGACGTTTGACATATTCATATCAGTGGTCGCGAGTGCTAATACAATAATACTGCCGGTGCTGGTGCCTGCATAAAAATCGGCGCATTGATGATAGATTTCTTGTGCTGGTGTTGCATGAGTGGTTCGACGTGGCTGAGAAATTGGATGGTGGCAGCGCCGCGAATGCCACCTCTATCAAGTGAGAGCACCAGCTTTGACATGGTTATTCCTGGCTCTTTTGGCGTATTAGAATAACGTTGATGGAAACCGCCTGTTGCTATGGTGCTTCAGCAGTATTTTGTGAGGTCACGCTACCTTGTTGTGCAAACTTCCGCATAGGTTAATAAAAAAAAGCCCAGAGCTAAAATGAACTTCTTTGTAGGTTGCTTCGTGCCTTTTTGTTAGGTGCTGTAATCTTTACTCAAACTTTTTCTGACCCTGCAACTTACCCCTTTACTGAACCGGTAACTAGTTTCGCTTGTGGCCACTCTTTTTGTTCATCTTTTTATGCGTCTAGTTATTTTTTCAGCTATTTTTCTGCGTTTAAATCGCATCACTGACGCTGGATAAGTTGAAGTTAGCCACCTTGATTGCGGGTACAACTATTGGAGTGCTTACCGAGCTGCTTTCAGAGGCGGCCACTCGAACTGATGGCGATAACATTTGAATATTGCGCAGCATATCCACAAGAGACTGATTAAATCTAAAGTTAGTTACTGGTCTTGTAATGCGGCCATTTTCAATAAGAAAGGTGCCATCGCGAGTAAGCCCAGTGTAGGAAATGGTTCTGGGATTAAGGCCGCGGATATACCAAAAGCGGGTGATTAAAACGCCGCGGCGAGTGGAGGCTATCATTTCCTCAAGCGAGTCATTGCCGCCGGTCATAATCAGATTGCTTGGGCTGGCGAGTGCCTGCTGATTTTGCTGCTGGGCCCAATACCGCGACCGAGCTAGTTCTTGCAAGCGCCCGGAGCTTACCCAATTTTGTCGAGCCAATGGTTGGCCCACACTACTAAAAGGTGAGGTTTCTGCGTCAAGGTAAGAAGGGTCACTGAATATATTGACCTTGTCATTAAAAAGGCTTTCGCCTATTAAATTGCCGCCGCCCGGTTTTGAGAAAAAAGAACGGCCTTCATCTGCGGTGCGCTGGTTAAAGACATTGACCATGTTGCGCATTAGCATGCCAACCGCGGTTGGTTCCAAAATAGCAGTGTATTCGCCGGGCTCTAATGCTGTCTTGCGCCAGTCGCGGCACTTGCGCACGGCGTCGTTAGCCACACGCTGGCTTTCGATACTGTTCCAGTCGCTAGCTTCATCTCCCGCCCAGCCGGATTTTTTGCCATCGGGGCTGCGTGAGGTAAGCGTATAGGCAACCCCAGTACTGGCATGGGAGCCATAGAAACCATTGGAAGTGGCTAACGCCGTTGAGCCTGCATTTACATCCATATAAGAGGCTACAACCTGATCTGCAGATTGGGCCTGCTCAATTGCAAGGGCCGCAGCCGCCGCTCGTGTCTGAGGGCTAAGTTCGCCAGTAGAGTCATAGTAGGCGCTGATAGGTGCTATGGTCTGTGGCCCTAACTCTGCCATATATTCAGGATCGAGCGGGGCTATGCGAGCCATATCCTCTGAACGTCTAACGGCCTGTCTAAGATCCTCATCGCTGAGGCGGTTGGTTTCCACCGAGGCCACTCTTTGCCCGAATACGCTGGTAATATTGACTGACGTTTTTTCAGAACCGCCAGCGCTGGTGATGCGATTGGTGGCAACACGAGTGTAACCGCGCCAACCTGAATTAATTCTCACGCGACAATGATCTGCCTCGGAGAGTTCTAAGATTCGGTTGCTGATTAATTGGAGGTCGTCATTGGAAAGACCTTTTGCTTGTGCCATCTCAAATTCCTAAATGAATTTTGTTTTTTGCCGCGATGTTTTGTTTAGTTTTATTTCGCGGTTTTTAGGCCGTGTTAATAATATCAATGTCTCGAAAAAGTGACACCGGGCAACCGTGGGACACAGCGTTTACTTGACTTGGTTGGCCTTTAGCATCACTAAAGGAGGCGCCTAAGAAGTACGTGCTATCGCCACCTATAACATCCAAAGAATTCCAGAACTCAGGGGTGCGTCCAACATAGGCGGCATCTCTTAACATGCGATGTTTTTTGCCATTTTTGATTTCCCAAAACACTTGACCGGCGAACTGGATATTGTAACGCTGCTGGTCGATCGAGTAGCTGCCTCGACCTTCGACAAAAATGCCGTGGTCGGTAGCGGCAATAACATCGTCTTCGCTGAGGTCTTCCTTGCCCGGCATTAGGCTTACATTTGGCATGCGCTGAAACGGCATGCTCTCCCAGTTTTGGCCGTAGGCACAGCCGTGACTACGAGTGATGCCGGTCTGCGCCGAAATCCAATCCGCCTGATCACGAGTGGTTTGGTAATCGACAAAAATACCGTCTTCGATTATGGGCCATTCTTCGGCTGGCACGCCTTCATCATCCCAGCCGGTGGTGGCGCAGCCGCCAAATTCGGTGCGGTTGCCAACAAACTGCATAAAGTCAGGGCCGACTCGGGTTTGACCCAAGGTCTGCTCAGGTGGATGTAAAAAGGAGGTGCCGGCATAGTTAGCTTCGTAGCCAAGCGCGCGATCTAACTCGGTGGGGTGACCGATAGATTCGTGAATAGTTAGCCAGAGATTTGAAGGGTGTAAAATCAGATCCCATTTACCAGGCTCCACAGAGGGCGCTTCTAATTTAAGTGCCGCTTCTTCTGCCCATTTTGGCGCGTTGCCCACCAAATCTAATCCCAAAATATATTCATAGCCGCGACCGGCAGGTTCGACTACTGCGCCTCGGGTTTGAAAGTCATTGCCATCATCAGATATGGCAGTGATGTTCATGGAAGGGTTAATGCGGAAAAAGGTTTGATCAATAAAAGAGCCTTCCGAGGTGGCTACCAATCGTTCTTCTTTGACACAAAGTATATTGCTGGCTACAAACTGCACATTAGTGCCGCGTAAGGCTTCCTCATTGGCTTTTAACAGGAGTGCAGCCTTGTCTTCAAAGGAGACCGTGAAAGGGTCGATCGAGTGGGGGGTTATCCAGTTGGCATTAGGGTAGACGTCAACTGGTGCCAGCACTGCTGTGGAGGGCGCAACAGCATTGCTTGCGGTGGCTATGGCGACCGCTTCTCGAGACATTTTGGTGACAGCTTCGCGGGTTAAGACTTGAGTGGCTGAAAAGCCCCAGGAGCCTCCCACCAAAACTCGAATATTAATGCCAAAAGAATCGGTGCTTTGAACCCGAGACACACGCCGCTCTCTAGCGCCCACTGCCTCGAATTGGGTGCGAATAACGCGGCCATCTGAATAGTGAGCACCAGCATCCCTTGCCACATCAATTGCTAACAGCAGTAGGGCTCGCTCGCTGGAGGTCATGCTTTGGGCGGTTACAGTGGGCGCGGCACTTATCACAGAACCCGCAGCAGCACCGGCACCGGCTAGCTTCATGAAGTGGCGGCGAGAAAACTGCCGAAGATCATGAATTGGTGAGCCAAGGTTTGACGCAGAAGGCAGATGATTAACTGGAATCGGAAGAGGGCGAAGGGCCATTTTTGACTCGCTGTAAAAGGTGTTGATGCTGTCCTCGAAAGGATCGCAATGGATTGCTAATAGATTGTTATAGAAGAATACCCCACCACTGGCTGATTGCCAAACGCCTTGCAGAGCTAGTTTTGGCAATTAAATTGACAGTGGAACTGGCAATAAAACCGAGAGCCCAACTGATTCTACAGTTGATAGTCTTCTCCACAGGTTGTAATTTGTCGTAACCCACCCAGTCAGCTACTGGGCTCTCGAAAACCATGTGCTTCTATGCTTTAAACACGCTTATACTAGGATTGTTGTCTACATAATCGAGCTAGTTCTAAATAGCCAAGCATAAGAACCAGAACCCAAATCTGATGGATAATCTGTTCCAAGAGTTAAAACGACGAAAAGTCTTTAGGGTGACTGCGGCTTACGCCGCTGTGGCTTGGATGCTGATAGAGATAACTACGGTAATTCTTCCGACTTTTGAAGCGCCGCAATGGGTAACTCAGTCAATCGTACTCATACTTATCCTGGGATTCCCTGTTGCTTTGGTATTGGCCTGGGCTTATGAGATAACCCCTGATGGTATACGCGCCGATAGAGGGGCTGCGCCAGAACCAACAAAGAACACCGAGACAATCGACCTTGTGAGCAATGCGCCCATGATTGTGGTGTTGCCATTTCGCGCCAGAGCGAGCGACGAAGTTGAACTACTAACCGCAGAAGGGCTAACAGACGATATCACCAGTTTGCTGACTTTCGTGCGAGATGTGAAAGTTGCACCTCGGCAGGCAGTCGCGCGGCGGCTTGACCCTGATGATGACGGTTTTGAAATTGCGCGTAAGTTGGGCGGTCGATATGTCCTGACTGGAAGCGTTCGGCGCAGTGGCGACCAATTGCGCGTGTCTACGGAACTGACCGATATACACGAACATGAGCAAAAGTGGTCGCTTAAATTCGACCGCCCGTTGACGGATATATTCGCTATTCAGGACGAAATCGCCAAAGGTGTTGTCGGCACTTTAGGTGGAGTGATCTCTCGAGCCGAAAGCGCTCGTGCACTGCGCCAGCAGCCGGACGATTTACAGGCTTGGGAGCTTACACGCAGAGCCGTGAGCGTCGCGTTCGACTGGCGACCCGAGACACTCAAGCGAGGAATGCTGGATGCACGAAAGGCAACTGAGCTCGATCCCAACTATGCTCTTGCCCATGCGATACTCGCCATGATTCTGTCCTGGCGCTCAGTATCTGGTTGGACAGATGATTTTAAGGCGGAGAGGGATGAATCTGCGCGAGAAGCTGATAAAGCGGCAAAGCTCGGTTACGATAATGCTGAGGCGCTATGGATGGTCATCGGCGCTTACTGGGCGACGTCACCGAAGCGGGCAGTAGAACTTTATGAAAGGTCCATAGTACGCCAGCCAGACATCTTTCTGTCCGCGCCATTTGCCTTGGCCCATGTTGGTGTTGCCTATGCAAGGATTGGGCGAGAAGAAGAAGGTATTTCGCTGATAAAGCATTTCCAAGCCACATACCCGAACGATTTATACGGCGCGGTTTGGACACGCGCATTTTTAGGCTATTCAGAATTGTGCCGTCGCAATTATGCTGTGACCGCCGACCTCTTGGTAAATACCGCTTCGGAGCACGACGGCATGTGCCGGGTCATTGCATTGATGAATACTAATCAGGAAGAAGAAGCCGTCGCGGAGTTCAAGCGGTGGAAGGAAGCCAACCCCGCGATTAAGCTGGATCATTATACCGAATATTTTAAGGGCTATCATGTTGATAAGTCTGTCGGTGCAGAGCTGTCTGCTACATTGCTGCGGTTTAAGGAGAAGTTTATTTAATGCCGCTCAGAGTAAAATAGCGGTAGTGCATGCCCGATTTAAATAAACGGGTCATAGTAAAAATACAGTAGTCGTATACACGCTTTTGGCACAAAGCCCAAATACATACGCTTAAACGTGCCACCGATTGCCTAGATAGATAAATTGCCTAGGAGTCCACAGGACACGACGCTAATAGTCGTTCAAGCCCTCAGTGAGTTCAATGAG
>JBLHTH010000128.1:0-9848 GCA_047627195.1 Pseudohongiellaceae bacterium
GGATGCCTGTTACATGTTTGTAGTTAATTGTATCGTCTCAAAAACATCCCTAAATTTATAAAAACAATTAACATCAACAAGTTGGCAATAAATCTCTTCGTTTTGCACGATTGGCACGGAAGTTGGGTTAAGTTAAGCAGGCAGGAACAATTCTACTCAACTCAACTCAAGCTATCTTGCCGAGGGCGCGCCCATAAGGAATGCCCCATAAACAATAAGATAGGAGCCGTAAGCACTTCTTACCAGTTTGCTAATCGCTCCCGTGTCTTTTAGGTCATTGAAAAACAGGTGCGCTCTTACCAGCATTAATAAAAATACATCTCAAAACCGTTGCTCGAAGGAAAGTAATGAATAAAAAAATAAACATTATGGTTATAGACGATGAGCAAGCGGTAGTCCGTTCTTTAAACAGACTTTTGCGATTTCATAACTTTGAGGCAAGCTACTTTACTGATCCACGAGAGGCTCTTCTAGAACTAAATCAACGAAAGTACGACATGATTATAAGTGATGCGAAAATGCCTGGCATATCTGGTATTGAGTTTTTAAGGATTGCTATAGGGTTGTATCCATCGATAAGGAATATCTTGATAAGCGGGTTCAACGACCTTAATGAGATAATAGAAGGGTTTAATGCTGGTGTGATTCACCAATATGTACCAAAGCCTTGGAATAATGAGTCTCTTATTGATCTGATTAGTGCGCAGCTGGCGCGTATAGAAGAACCTCTTACAGCGGACGTTGCGGCTAGTGGCACGAGTAGGGGAATTGCTCAAAGTTTTCAATACCCGGACCAACAAACAGGTTTAGAAGGATTTAAGAGTCAAAGTTACTATATGAAGCAGCAGCAGATCGTAATAGGTGACGCCGCAAAATCGAATGCTTCAGTTTATATTGAAGGTGGCTCAGGGTCAGGGAAGAGTATGATCGCTCGGCTTATTCATCAGCAGAGTTCGCGTAAAAAATTCAGGTTCCTCATCATTAATTGCGCTCATCTGTCAAAGGTAGGTGGTGAAGTCCAATTATTTGGAGAGACTAAGCGTTTCGGGGTTTCAGACGAAATCGAAATACCAGGGCTTTTTTCAATGGCGGACAAGGGCACTTTACTTATCAAAGAATTGGCTTCCTTGCCCTTAGAGCTGCATGAGAAGCTTTCGCACGCTTTGAGTATGGCTGTTTACAGTCCTGTTGGGTCTGATAAGAAAATCCCGTTTGATATAAAGGTTATCAGCACTTCTAAAACGAATATGGAAGGGGTTATTCAGGCTGGGCTTTTTCAGAAAGATCTGTTTCTTCTCCTTAATAAAATTCCGATAAAGGTTCGATCATTGATAGATAGGCCTGAAGATATCGAGCAATTTTTTCGAAATAATCTGATCATGGTAGGGGTATATGCTGATGAGTTTGATCCTTTGGTCTTCGATTTTTTATCACATTACAAATGGCCGGGTAATTTTCGTGAGTTAGACAATGTGTGTAAACATATTTCAAGTGTTTTAAAGCCTGATGAAAAACTCTTAAGCGCAAGCATGTTGCCTGATACGCTAACTGAAGCTGTGATTTCAGAAGTTGAGATGCAAGAAGATGTCAACAAATTGGAAAGCCTAAGAAAAGATAATTTTGAAAAAATACTCATTCAATTTTCCGGGAAAACTGACTTGGCTGCAAAATTCTTAGGAGTATCTCGGTTCAGTCTTTGGAGAAAAGCAAAAGATTTTAACATTTCGTTATAGCTAGGTTGGACATTAATTACGGTGCTTGTGATGATGATAAATTAACTGGAGTATGATATTTATAAATGCTAGTTTCCCATAGTCGTACCCCGCTGCCACGACTATGGGAAGTCGGATTTGAATAAAGATGAAATTTACCTCACCTTAGCTAGCTGCGCCGTTTTTATGGCCATAGTTGCTTGGGTGTCCTATCTGAAAACTCGGGGTGAAGTTAGCACTAAAGACGGTTACTTTTTAGCTGGTCGTGGATTAAGTGCGGTGTTTATTGCTGGCTCTATGTTGCTCACGAACCTGTCCGCGGAACAGCTGATAGGATTGAACGGCTCCGCCTACGGATACAATCTGAGCAGTATGGCTTGGGAAGTAACCGCAGCATTTGCCACTATTTGTATGGCTTTTGTCTTTCTTCCGCGCTATTTGGCAGGTGCTTTCACTACACTGCCGCAATTTTTAGCTGACCGCTTTGATGACAGCGTTCGCAGAATATCAGTCGTGTTATTTATGGTGGGTTACGGCTTAATCACCATCCCTTCTGTGTTGTATTCAGGCTCCATTGCCGTTCTTCAGTTATTTGATGTGCCTACATTATTTGATATCAGCTATAGCGCGGCGCTCATTGTGACAATTGTGACTATCGGTTGTGTCGGCTCATTGTATGCGATTTTTGGCGGCCTTAAAGCGGTCGCGATTTCTGATACCTTAAATGGCATTGGCCTTTTGATCGTTGGACTTTCTGTACCCATTTTGGGTTTGTCGTTGCTAGGAGAGGGCAGCGTAGCAGAGGGTTTGACTATTATTACAACAACCGAGACACATAAATTAAACGCGATCGGTGGTGCTTCAGACCCAACTCCATTTGGCACAATCTTTACCGGAATGATTTTCGCGAACCTCTTCTACTGGTGCACCAATCAATATGTGATTCAACGAACGCTCGGTGCAAAGAATTTGGCGCAGGGTCAAAAAGGGGTGTTGTTTTCCGGATATTTTAAAGTGCTCGTGCCTTTTATGATGATGATTCCTGGTGTGATTGCGTATCACCTATATGGAGAGAGCTTAAGCTCAATAGATCTGGCCTACCCTCGACTAATTCGTGATGTGTTGCCAATATACGCGACTGGTTTTTTCTTAGCGGTATTACTTGGTGCGGTTTTTAGCTCGTTTAACTCGTTGCTAAACAGTGCGGCAACCCTGTTTTGTTTTGATGTTTATGCGCCGATGCAAAAACAAGAGCCATCTGATAAGCAGCTAGTGAAGGTCGCAAAAATCGCAAGTGTCGTTATAGCGCTTTTCTCTTTTGTGGTTGCACCGCTGCTGCAGTTTGCGCCGGAAGGACTCTGGCAAGTCATTCGTATATTCACTGGTTTTTACAATATACCGGTGATTTCTATTGTTATCGTCGGGCTGTTTACCAAGCGAGTGCCAGCGCTTGGGGCCAAGATTGCGATAGCCTTTCACATCGTCGCTTATGGTTTATTTCAATTCGTATTGGTTGACTATACGTCGCTACACTTTCTTCACTTATACGCTATTTTGTTCGTGCTCGAGGTTGGCATCATGCTTGCCGCAGGCGCGCTCAAGCCTCGAGCTATTCCGTGGACTTATACTCGGCAAAACAAAGTTGATTTAACGCCTTGGCATTTGGCGGGTCCCTGTGCATTTACTTTGTTTTCAGCAATAGTATTTCTGTATCTGTTGTTCTCCGAAGTCGGTTTGGTCAATGGTATAAGCACGTTGTTCTGGCCACTGGCAATAGCGCTGCTAATCGCTAATGCTGTTGTTTGGGCTCTTGGGGTTTATAATAAGCTTCCTCGCTTAATTGCGCAGCCATTGAGAGACTCACCCTAAGTGGAATTTCCTGACTATACCTCAGGCGCACTTCGTTTTTATGATGCGCCTGCACAGCAACGCCTAATTGCAAGAAATCATATTCAGCCTGAGGCAGGAGCGCAGTATCGACTCAATCTGATCGGCTGCGGGATGATTGGTAGAGAGCATATGCGTGTCGCTACCTTGCTTGGTAAAGCCTCAATTAACGGGGTGTTTGATACCTCTGCTGAGAGTTTAAAAATTGCCAATGAAGAGTTTGCAAGCTATGCACGTACAGCGCTGGTTAGGTATGAGAGCTTAGAAGACGCATGTTTTGACGAGTCGGTGGATGCTTTGTTGATATGCACCCCGAATTTTACTCATTTTGAAATACTGCAAACAGCAATTAAATCTGGGAAAGGGATCTTTCTAGAAAAGCCCATGGCGACGAGCCTGGCAGAGGCGGCAAAAATTGTTGGCATGGCGCAGCGATATTCAAATTTTATTCAGCTTGGCATGCAGTATCGGTACAAGTCGCAATATTCACAAGCCTTCCATCTTATTAAGACGAAAGGTGAGGTCGGTGATGTAAAGACTATCAGTATGTCTGAGTATCGTCCGCCATTTTTGGACAAAGTGAACCAGTGGAACAAATTCAACGAAAACAGCGGTGGCACCTTAGTTGAAAAATGCTGCCACTATTTTGATTTGATCAATATGATGGCACAGTCACCTCCACTGAAGGTGTATGCCAGTGGCGGGCAGGCGGTAAATTTTTTGGATTTTACTCACGAGGGTAAAGTCTCCGACATTGATGATCACTGTTTTGTTATCATAAATTATGCTAACGGGGTAAGAGCGAACTTTACGCTCAATATGTTTTGTCCAGAGCTCAACGAGGAGCTCATTGTTACAGGTAGCGGTGGCCGAATTACCGCCTCAGAAAAGTCCAGTTTTGTGGAAGGACGGCATTCAAAGGCGTCCTTGGTTTTAGAAAACGATGCTGCTGCAGGGGAACAGGTCTTCGATTTAACTTATGCGCCTTTGATTGAGGGAAGCGGCCATTATGGGGCAACATTTTTTGAGCACATGGCGCTTGGAGATAGGCTAGATGGCAAGCTCACCGACAGCGCGACACCGCTTCAAGGTTTATGGGCTTTGATCGTGGCCTCAGCAGCACAAGAGTCGATTCTGAGCGGCATGCCTACTATTATCGATGACTACATTAGGAATTTAAATTTAGAGGATGCTTTAAAGTGACATCGACTGTGATTAAAGTTGGGATATCGACTATGCCAGCAGTTGGCTTGGGTCTTTGGAAAACAGAAAAATCTGATACCGCTGAAGCTGTGCGCCAAGCCATTGAAGTAGGCTATCGCCATTTAGACAGTGCTGCCGACTACGGCAATGAACGCGAGGCAGGCGAGGGAATAGCCAGCGCCTTAGCAAGCGGGCTGTGTACCAGGGAGGAACTTTGGATTACCTCCAAACTCTGGAATACTTACCATAGTGCAGAACACGTTCAGGCCGCCTGTGAAAAGTCACTCGCCGATTTAGGCGTTGAGTACTTAGACTTGTACCTTATTCATTTCCCTATTTCTTTAAAGTATGTCGATTTTGATACTCGGTATCCTCCAGAGTGGTTCTTTGATCCGGAATCTGAAAACCCAACAATGGAGATTGCACCGGTGCCTCTTATGGATACCTGGAGAGCGATGGAAGCCCTGGTAGAAAAGGGCTTGGTCAAGCAGATAGGCATTTGCAACTATAACTGTGCGCTGCTTCACGATCTGTTTTCTTACGCAAAAATAAAGCCAGCAATGCTGCAGGTAGAGTCCCACCCTTATCTGACCCAGGAACGGCTTTTGCGCTTAGCGAATGAGTACGATTTAGCTGTTACTGCATTTTCTCCTCTCGGCGCCTTATCCTATTTGGCACTGGACATGGCATCAGCGAGCGAATCTGTATTAGAGCAGACGGTTGTTAAGGCCGCGGCGCAGCGAGTAAATCGTACGCCAGCTCAGGTGGTTTTGCGTTGGGGGGTTCAGCGAGGCACAGCCATTATTCCAAAGACCAGCAAGGTTACGCGGCTAATAGAGAATCTAGCAGTATTTGATTTTGAGCTTGACTCAACGGAGATGGCGGCTATTTCTGAATTAAACTCAGACAGGCGATTTAATGATCCTGCCGTCTTTTGTGATCTAGCGTTTAACAAATTTTATCCAATTTACGATTGAGGTGTCAGTGAATTTATTTGCTCAGAAAATTAAGGTCAGCGGCCAGCAAAAATTTACCGGGGTAGCATTCCCTCTGGCCTTGGCAAACAGCAGGGCAGATGCGCCATTGTCAGATATTTTGTCCACGCTTGTTCAGCACCGTGAAGAATTGTTAAAGCAGCTATCAACTCACGGTGCAATTTTGTTTCGCGGTTTTCCCTTAGTCACGGCTGAGGACTTTGATCAGTTTATCTCTGCATTTGATTTGCCGAATTTTACTTACAGTGAATCTCTTTCAAATGCAGTAAGAACTAACCGAACGGAAAAGGTATTTACAGCGAACGAGGCGCCAGCAAGTGTTTCTATTTTCCTTCACCATGAAATGGCCCAGACACCTGTTTACCCGTCAAAGCTCTTCTTCTTTTGCGAGCTAGCGGCAAACTCTGGCGGAGCTACTCCATTGTGCCGATCTGATATATTGCTGGATCGACTTAACGACTCCGACCCTGACTTTGTGTCCAAGTGCGAGCGCTTAGGTGTTCGTTACTCGAACACTATGCCAGAGTTAGATGATGCTGAATCGGGTCAGGGTCGAAGTTGGCACAGTACATTAAGCGCTGAATCAAAACAGGCCGCTGAGTCTAAGCTTCGAGAACTAGGCTATGAATGGAAATGGCTTGGCAGTGGCGATCTAAAGGTAACTTCACCGATTTTACCTGCTGTTAAAAGTGTCGCAGATGGACGGAAAGTTTTTTTTAATCAGTTGATTGCTGCTTTTAGAGGCTGGAAAGACATCCGTAACGAAAAGAATCGAGCAATCACCTTTGGCGATGGCAGTGAAATACCTCAGCTGTCTATGGCAACTGCCATTGCACTAAGTGATGAGTTGAGTTTTGACCTGCCATGGCAAACTGGGGATGTTGCGCTGGTGGATAACTATTTAGTCATGCATGGCCGCAGGCCCTTCGAGGGCCAACGGCGAGTATTAGCATCGCTTGTAGCTGAGGGCTAGTTAGAGCAGTGCCAATATCAAAGCTGCGCAATGATTTTGCCCAGAGCATTTACAACCTCTGGATCAAATTTACCTGATTTAACGTATTTGCCAATTTCATTGAAGGCTGCTCTGCCATCCCATGGATCGCGATAAGGCCTTTTCGAAGTGAGGCTGATATAGGCTTCAGCAACGGCTAATATTCGGGCGCCGATGGGAATATTTTCCGCTTTGATTCCTGCCGGATATCCTGTGCCATCATAATTCTCGTGGTGACATTCAATCAGTTCAAGCATATGTTCATTTTCATAGCCGATCGTACGCAGTCTTCGAACACCCTCTCTTGGATGCATATGGATGTGGGTGAAATCATCCTCGGTTAGACCGCCATTACGGTTGAGAATATTTTCCGGGACAATTGTTTTGCCTATTTCAGCTAGATATCCCGCTTCCAATACGTCATGTTTCTCCTGATCGACCAAGTCCATCAGGTCGGCGATTAGATATGCTGTAACTCCGGTTAAACGCGCAAATCCAACTGAGCCATCTATGCATTCTATTGGCAGCACGAGGTCTTCGGGAAAGGTAACGAGTTTGTCGAGTTTTGATTGAAGGTCGGTAAGTAATGTACTTGGCAGCTGCCTGCAGTTATCAAGCGGATTCTTAAACGCAACGACTTCATATAAGTGGACAGTGCTACGGCGGCCGCGCACGGTTAAGTCACGCTGACTTTCAAGAATGATTGAGTTTTCTGCGTATGCCACTTTGGCAGCATCGCTATCGGGTGCGATCTTCATCGCTAACTTCAGGTGGGTAGCAGCCTGTTCTGGATCCTTCGCTTGCAGCAGAAGCTTGGCAACCTTGATGCGTAGTTCGACGTCATCGGGGTTGAGCTTGACTTCACCTAGTGCGGTGTTGATTTGATCTACAGTCGAGAGGTTGTCAAACTGCGTGTAGGAAGCAAGACCAGACACGGGTCTCATTTCGAATACATCAATACAGTCCTTGTAAGTTGCCTCGTCGATAGTAACGTGTCCCGGTTCACACATTCCTTCGATGCGCGATGCCAAATTGACGGTGTCCCCGAATGCTGTAAATGATTGGCGTTTGGCGCCGATGATGCCGGTTGTTGCAACCCCAGTTGAAATGCCAATTCTCATCTTAAATGGGTAGTTCGAACTGCGCATGCGTTCCTGCATTTTCCAGGCACAGGCTACAGCGAGTAGTGGGTGTTTCTCATAACGAATTGGCGCCCCAAATTCGGACATGATGCCATCACCCATGTACTTATCTATATGAGCATTGTATTGCAGTAAGATGGTTTCCATATCCGCGAGATATTTGTTGAGCTCGGTGATCACGACTTCCGCAGAATGCTCCTCTGAATAAGTTGTAAAACCTTTGAGATCGGAAAACATAACGCTGATTCGGCGGTTCTCAGTTCTAATGCGGTTTTCAATCATCAGCTTGACCACTGCCGGATCCATCGTAGAGTAGAGCGCTTCCTCGACTTTCTCTTTGTGCGCGCTTATGGTTTTGGTTTTTTCCTCTAGCACTCTGGTTCTTTCTTCTACTTTATAGTCAAGTTCTGATTCAAACTCTCTAATGGTATTCATGGTTTGTTCTAATAGCTCAGCATTACCTGTAGCTTCTGCTCTGGATCTTAGTGCCTCAGTCATTTTGTCTTGCAACTCACGGTGGGTAAACCCAACTATGACAGCAGTCAAAATAAGGAAGCCTGCCCAAATTAAAACTGACGCCCACAGTCCAAAGACGTCCGTTGGTCCTATAAATCTTTCAGGGTAAAGGCTGGCAAAAATCACAATGATTAGAAATGTAAAAAATGCCCCTAATACCCCCGAGCGTATGCCGAGATAGTACGAGCTGAGTAACACTGGTAGATAGAAAAAATTGAGGAATGAGAGTTTCGAGTCGACTACCCATACGATAGCACTAACTACGAGGAGTATTACTAGAATGAAAACGCCCTCAAAGTTGTCGATCAGGTACTTCTTAATAGGTTCCATATTGGTTCTAATTTCCGTTTAGAGCGTGGTGAGATCGCTGCGCTATTTTTTTAATTATTAGGAGATCATTATAGCTGGGTCTGGCCTGCAGGTTTACTTATCTTGTCCAAGATATGTCCTATGGGGGGATAAACTTGAGTAGAATATAAGCAAACTTGAACCAAGTGGACAACTCTTGAGTACAATAGTTTAAACAATAGCACTTTGGTAGATAAATAGGTGCTTGCAGAGGTTGACAGAAACAACATTTCGACAGGCATTCAGGGATAATAGTCTTCTATTTCACTAAGTATAGAGCCAGATATGCTAAGTATAGAACCAGAGTTTTGTTCAATTTTAGAAATGAAACTAGTACCGAGCTGAATTATTTATAAAAACCCAATAATCAACAGATTTAGAGCTGCTATGACCCACCTTCAATATAATTTGTCCTCGCTGCGATTTGTGTGTCTGATGCACATCGCTATCCTTTGTAGCGCTTGCTCCCTGAATAACCTCGAAGACTGGCCTCAGGACCTCCCGGAAGTTGAATATTTCGTGAAGGCTTACAACGCCGACCTTGTTAATCAGCACCAACAAGAGCTTGGCGTCTACCTTTACTGGGTCACCGCCTTCTATGAAGGTAACATTGCCTACCCTACAGGCTGGAACGATGTGGAAAGTATTATATTGGACGAAACTGGTGATGTGCGAGATGAAGGTTTTTCAGAAAAGCTGCTAGGTATTGGTATTTCAATCGCGTCTGAATGGTCCAAAGAGAACTCAATTAGGAAGATCGATAACCGTATGCTCACGATGTGGGCTTCTATTCTTCAAATAGCACTTGCAGATGGCAAGCATCGGCAAGCGGCAGATTTAATTGCTGCGGACATCGATGCTCTGCTTTCAGGAACGCTCGACGCTGCTGACTTAAATGACGCGCGGTATGAATCTCTACTTGAGCTAGAGTTGTTTGGGGGCTTCTAACCTTCGGCCCATCCCAGTTTGTCTCCAATCTAGCGCCTAGCACTCGCTATCTGCATGTTGCTTCTTATAATTGGTCCTACCAATATGGTCGAGTTAAATTTCAAAT
>JBLHTH010000129.1:0-9814 GCA_047627195.1 Pseudohongiellaceae bacterium
GTCGAGTTCCAACGGCTGTAGAAGGTGCACAACGTCAATATGGTGGCCTTGGCCCTGATATCCCAAGCACGCGACCAGTGCGATATGTTGTTGGTGGTATCGCTAAAGAAGGCCCAGAAGATCGTGGTCTTTCAGAGCGTTGCATTGTTGGCTTTAATTCTGGTCCTCCTTTCTTGCCGAGCTTGTACAACAACAATTTGCAAATCGTTCAGAACCAAGACACGGCGGTGATCATGACAGAAATGATTCATGATGCCCGCATTGTTCAGCTGGGCGACAAGCCTGAGCTTGATGAAAATATTACCCTGTGGTCAGGTGATTCTCGTGGCTACTATGATGGCGACACCTTAGTTGTCGTGACTAAGAACTTTAACGGTCTTCGGCAAACGTTTAACAGCACTGGCTCTAACGAAGACATGGTTCTGACCGAAAAGTTTACAAGAACGGCGTTCGACAATGTTGATTATGAATTCACCATTGATGATCCTTCAACGTTTACAGACAAAATTACGGCAATTGTTCCAATGACTAAATTAGCAGGTCAGATTTATGAATACGCCTGCCATGAAGGTAATTATGGAATGGTAAACATCCTTCGTGGTGAGCGTATGGAAGAGCAACGAGCCGCCGAAGGTGGTTCGCGCTAGTTTGTATATCTTACTAATCTCTCTTTAAAACCAGGTAATTGAATTAAGGATTATCAATGAAAACTATATTTACAAAAATACTAACAACATCGTTTTTAATTATGGCGACAGGTTTTGTTTCCCTACAAGCAGCAGCGCAAAGTGGTGAGATAGCCCGCACCCCATCAGGCAAGCCTGATCTAAGTGGCATTTGGCAGGCTATGACAACAGCGCACTACAATGTTGAGCCACATGCGGCTTCATATGGCCCTCATCCTCGTCAAATGGGCGCTGCTTCTGCTTTGCCTGCGAGTATTGGCATAATCGAGGGTGGTAGTATTCCCTATAACGAACAAGGTCGTCGACAGAGAGATTTGAATAAAGCTGATGCTCATAATCTTGACCCTTTGACAAAGTGCTACATGCCAGGTGTACCCCGCGCTAACTACTTGCCGTTTCCTTTTCAGATTGTCCAATCAACCGATGTGGTTCTAGTGGCTTACGAGTATGCCGAATCAAATCGAATTGTTTATGTTGATCAGCCTGAACTTGAATCACAGGTAGACGCATGGATGGGCCACTCAAATGCTCATTGGGAAGGTGATACTTTGGTTGTTAGGGTAAGCGGCCAAATGGAAAATACTTGGTTCGATCGCGCTGGCAACCACCATAGCTATCAAATGGTTGTAGAGGAGCGTTGGACTCCAATGGGGGCTAATCACATCCAGTATGAAGCGACGATGACTGACCCTAATACCTTTACTGCACCTTGGACAGTAAGCTTTCCTATCTATCGGCACTTGGATGAGAGCATGCAGATCCTTGAATTTAAGTGTGCTGAGTTCTCTGAAGAGTTCCTTTACGGTGAGTTCAGAAAGGAAGGCACGCCGATAGGTGTTCCTGAGTAAAATACCACTATCGAATCTAAGGCCCGTCTCGTTAGAGTCGGGCCTTTTTTTTGCCCGCTGAAAAGGGGCTTATCTGCGCGGCTGGACATGCAGGGATATTCCCTGCATCTTATTGGTCTGTGAATAGTCTATTAATAGTACATTGACTAAAGCTATTAACTCGCAATTCAAGCTTAGTTGCGGCCTTTAGAACCCCAAATACGAGGCTTAATTACCCAATGATTTATAAAAAAAGAATTGCGCTAACTGTCTTGATGTCGTGCATGGCGTCACCATTTGCTCTCTCTCAAGTTGCCCGAGACACTCCTTTTTATTCCGATTCGGTAAGCTTTGATCGGACAATTCCGCGCCCAGAAGAGATTATTGGTCACCCATTGGGACACCGTATTGCCCGCAATGATTTACTGGTTCGCTATATGGAAACGCTGGCAGAAATTTCACCGAGGGTAAGTTCTGAAGTTATAGCTTACACCCATGAGCGCCGTCCTATTATTGGACTGACTATCACGTCGCCGGAAAATCATAGCAGGATCGATGAAATACGCGCTGCCCATGTTGCGTTAAGCGACCCTAATAGTTCTCAAGAATTGCAAGATGACATGCCTGTGGTGACATGGCTTAACTATGGGGTTCACGGAGCCGAGGTTAGTTCAACAGATTCGTCTATGGCAGTGGCCTATCACTTGGCTGCCGCGCAAGGCAATGAGATCGAAGCTACTCTAGAGCAAAGTGTCATTATCTTGGTTGCCGTGTTTAACCCAGATGGTAATAGTCGGATGTCAGCTTGGAACCATATGCATGGAGCGAATGTTCCAGTTACGGATCCTAATCATTTACTCCACAATACATTTTGGCCTGGGGGGCGAACAAATCATTATTGGTTCGATCTCAATCGACAATGGCTGATTCTACAGCATCCTGAGCCGCAGGGATGGGTAGCAAAGTTTCATGAGTGGAAACCTAATATCACGGTGGATTACCATGAGATGGGAGCCAACAGTACTTACTACTTTCACCCAGGGGCGCCAGATAGAACATTTCCTTTTATTCCAAAAGAATCGATGGAGTTATTGGATCGAGTTTCTGACCGCCCGCGTTCATGGCTAGACTCAGAACAACGTCTTTATTTTAACGAAGAAGGCTATGATAACTATTATATTGGCAAGGGTTCTACCTATCCGCATATGCACGCCAGTATGGGAATGTTGTTCGAGCAGGCGAGTTCAGAAGGCCTGTTAGAAACTATCCATGGCGTGCTGTCTTTTAGAGACAATATTCGAACCCAATATCGCACATCATTGGAAATGATAAGAGCGGGTGTTGAAATGCGGCAAGAGTTATTGGCTTACCAGCGCCGTTTTTATCAAGATGGTATGGGGCTCGCCGAAGAAGATCCCACTAAAGGCTATGTGTTCTCAGTACCTGATGACAAGGCTAGGGCTTATCATGCGCTTGATATTCTGAATCGACATCAAATACGCGTTAATAAGTTAAGTAATGATGTAACCATTAATGGCTTGAGTTTTGCGGCTGATCATTCCTTTATTGTTGAGACAAGCCAGACACAGTATCGGATGGTAAAAGCCCTGTTCGAAAAAATAACAACGTTTGAGAACGACACTTTTTATGATGTGTCGGCATGGACTCTGCCGCTGGCATTTGATTTTGACTTTGCTGTTCTTTCAAGCCGAGAGATTCGTGGCAATCTTGGCGAGCAGGTTTCTGCCGAGTTCCCTGTCGAAGCCGAGCCTGATCAGGCTGATTACGCTTATCTTTTTTCTTGGTCTGACTATTATGCGCCGAGGGCATTGTACAAATTACTTAATGCAGGATTGCGGCCTAAATTTGCCAATAAACCATTGGCGCTGTCAAGTAGCGAAGGTGAAATATCGCTACCGCGAGGCAGCATCTTAGTTCCGCTGGGCTGGCAAGGAGGAAACCTAAGCGCAGATCGGGTGCATGACCTGATGAGTTCAATCGCAAGCGAAGACGGTATCAAGGTCCATGCGATAGGTGCCGGCCACACCTCTCAAACGGGAATGGATTTAGGTAGCAATAGCTTTTCTGCGATCGAAAAGCCAAAAGTTTTGCTGCTAGTGGGGGAGGGTACAACGGCCTATGATGCCGGAGAGGTTTGGCATCAACTAGATAAACGCATGAATATGCCGGTGCATCTGTTCGACAAGCGGCGTCTCTCTTCATTAGATTTAAGTGGCTATACGCATTTGGTGATAGTGGGTGGTAATCACGGCGATTTAAATGACCGTAAAGCGCAGATCGACAGCTGGGTTCGACAAGGTGGTACTTTGGTTGCGATGCGCCAAGGTGCTCGGTGGGCTTATGACAATGTGCTTTACCCACAGTCTAAAACCGATGCTGTCGATGCTGACGAAGAACAGCGTTTTGATTATGACGATAAGACAGATATCGAAGCTAAAGCCATTATCGGGGGCGCGATTATGGCGGGAGATTTAGATACAACTCATCCAATCGGTTATGGAATTTCAAATCGCCAGATAGCGAGTCATCGCAATACCCTGATTGCCTTTGATCCTCCTGAAAATCCCTGGGCAACTGTTATTAAAATTCCAGATCAACCTTTACTCTCAGGATATGCGTCAGATGAGAATCAGGCTGAGTTAGCAGGTAAAGCGATGGCGATTGCCGAGCGGCACGGTCAGGGCAGTGTGATTTTATTTTCTGATAATCCCAACTTTAGAGCCTACTTTTTTGGCACTAATAAACTGTTTATGAATAGTTTGTTTTTCTCTAAAGGCTTTAGACGGCCGCGTTAGCGGTAAGGTTAAAGCTGGCGCCAATTCTATTAATGAAAGCTGGCGATATCGCTAAGATTTTTGCGTTGGATTGCGGGGACCTTCGCTTCTTCTTGTGGATAGCCAACCACTAAAATCATTAGGGGTTTTTCCGCCTGTGGTCGCCCTAGAATCTGATTGAGGAATTTCATCGGCGCTGGCGTATGGGTGAGAGTAGCAAGTCCGGCGCTATGCAGCGCTGTGATTAGCAAGCCGGTCGCAATACCCACAGATTCGGTTACGTAGTAGTTTTTCCGTTTTTTGTTGTCAGCATCCACGCTGTATTTTTCTGCGAATATCACTATAAGAAAGGGGGCGTGTTCTAGAAAAGGTTTGTCAGCGTTTGTACCAAGCGGCGCTAAAGCATCGAGCCAATCTTGTGGCGCACGGCTGGCATAAAATTCCTGTTCTTCCAATTGTGCACCTTCTCGAATCTGCTTCTTGATTAGGTGGCTACTAATCACAGCGAAATGCCACGGCTGTCGATTTGCGCCGCTAGGAGCAGTCCCTGCCGCCAGCAGGCACTGCTGAATGATATCCACAGGTACTTCCTTTTTTGAAAAGTCCCGCACTGATCTGCGAGAATTTACCAATTTGTAAAATTCTGCTGCTCGCTCAATCATTTCGTCAGGCTTTAAGTATTTGAAATTTAAATTAATTTTTAATATTTTGTTTTTCATCAATGGCTCTTTAAGCTATTAGCTGTCGAGGTTATTTATACCTCGCAAAATCAGTGCTGACAACTTTTGACCTGTTGCCGCTCTACACGGTTTCTGTAGGATGGTTTTAAGGGGTGAGAGTTGTTTAGCTAACCTAGATACCACGCATAAAAAAAGTTACTCTGACCTTAGCATAAGCCTGTTAGGTAACTTTCCGGACCGAACGAAGGCTAACTCTTAACTACGGGAGAGGCATTCTTATGAAATCTACTTTCTCCTCATTACAGTCAGTACCGTTATCACCGTCATTATTTATCGCGGTGTTCTTTTGTTTCCTCAGCAATGTCAGCTGGTCACAAGCAGATTTTGAGTTTTGGCCTAATACGAACTATGACCCATCGATTCCGAGCATCGAGGATGTGCTCGGCTACTCTCCGGGGGAGAGAATTACATGGCACCGAGATGCGCTAAAATACTTCGAGGCACTAGCGCAGGCCGCTCCCGACAGAATTATTCTCAATGAGTATGCGCGCAGTTGGCAAGACCGCGAATTAATTTATGCGGTTATCTCATCCGCGGACAATTTGGCAAAAATTGACTCAGTAAAAGCAGGGATGCAGCGTTTAAGTGATCCTCGAGAAACCGATGCTAGTGCCGCCGCTCAGATTATCGCAGATCAGCCCGCGGTTACTTGGCTCTCTTATGGGGTGCACGGCAATGAGATATCTTCAACCGATGCCTCTATGTTGACGGCTTACCATTTGCTGGCATCACGCTCAGATCCGCGAGTGTCCGATATTATGCAAAACACGGTGGTCATTATTGATCCGATGCAAAATCCTGATGGCCGTGACCGATTCGTTCATCAGTTTACAACGGCTGAGGGTCTAGTCCCTGACTCTGATCGAAATTCTGCCGAACATGATGAGCCATGGCCCGGGGGGAGAACCAATCATTACTTGTTTGATATGAACCGCGATTGGTTTATCCAGACTCAGCCAGAAACTCAAGGCCGAACAAAATTAATGTTGGAATGGTATCCGGTAGCGTATGTGGATGCTCATGAAATGGGCTCGGATGGTACTTACTACTTCTCGCCAGAAGCAGTTCCTTACAATCCGCATTTAGCGGAAGATCAAACAGCTAGTTTGCAGATTTTTGGCCGTAACAATGCACGCTGGTTTGATGAATTTGGTATCGATTATTTTACTCGGGAAGTGTACGACTCTTTTTATCCAGGATATGGCGCCAGCTGGCCCTCTTACTTTGGTAGCGTCGCGATGACCTATGAGCAAGCTTCGACTCGAGGCTTAGTTTTTCGGCAATACGATGGCAATGAGCTTCACTACCGTGAGACGGTGCGAAATCATTTTGTCACCTCTCTTGCCACAGCGGAGACCGTTGCTAACAATCGTGAAAAATTTCTTAATGATTTTTATAATTATCGAGTAAGCGCTATTGAAGAAGGGCAAGAAGAGGATGTCAGGTCCTATATCCTGCCAACACAAGAGGATCAAGCTGCAGTTAATAAGCTGGCCGGCTTGTTGTCACGTCAAGATGTTGAAGTTAATCGAGGATTAGTAAAATTTAGTGCCTGCGGAGAGTCTTATGAAGCAGGAAGCTACGTCATAAGAACTGATCAGCCTGCTAAGCGTTTTATTCGCACGCTAATGGATTTAGAGGTTCCGATGGCAGAGGACTTCCTCGCTGAGCAAGAACGTCGGCGGGAAGATAACCTGCCCGACGAGATTTACGACGTAACTGCGTGGTCGTTGCCACTAATGTTTAATATTCAGAGCAACACCTGTAATCGCGTCCCTAATGGTGATTTTGAACTGGCTGGGACCGAATTAGTTCAAGCTGGCATAGTTGAAGGAGGACAGGCCAGCGTTTCTTATATCGTCCCTTGGGGGGAAGCCACTGCTGTTCGGTTTTTAGCTCAAGCGTTGCAGGCTCAACTAGCAGTTAAGAGTAACGACAAAGCGTTTACTAACGTCGGTAATGAATACCCCTCCGGTTCTCTTATTATTGATGTGGCTGATAATTCAGCGAACCTCTTTTCTACTGTGTCAGCCATTGCCGAAAAAACCGGCGCTAGAGTCGTTGCTGTCAACGATAGCTGGGTGACTGATGGCCCAAGCTTTGGCAGTGCGAATGTCGTTAGACATAATGAGATAAAAATTGCGATGGCTTGGGATGAACCAACCTCATCATACAGCGCTGGTAACACACGGTTTGTTATTGAACGGCAATTCGATTACCCGGTTACCCCAGTTAGAGTAGATCGGTTGCGATCAACCAATTTAAATCGTTATCAAGTGTTGATATTACCCGCAATGAACGGGGCTGGATATAAAACTGCGCTTGGTAAAATAGGCATTGATAACATCAAAACCTGGGTTCGTCAGGGCGGGGTGCTTATTTCTCTTGGCAATGCGACCCGTTTTCTTGCCGACCCTGATGTTGACATGTTGGCGGTACGCCGTGAACGGGCTGTCGTTGAGCTTGAAGAGATCCCGGATACCGATGATGATGAGGATGGAAGAACAGTCGAGGGGCGTTATCTTACTGAGCTTGAAGCCTATGATGATCAGGTGGTCGCTTTAGAAGGTAACCCTTACAACGTTGCGGGAGTCTTGGTGCGTGCTGATGTGCACCCCGATCACTGGTTGAGTGCTGGCGTGGCGCCCGAACTTAATGTGTTGGTTAGGGGGTCTGATATCTACACTCCTATTCGAATAAGCGACGGGATCAATGTTGCCAGATTTCAAGGACCAGATGACTTGTTAGCAAGCGGCTATCTTTGGGAAGAAAATCGTAAACAGTTAGCCTATAAGCCTTTTGTGATATCACAATCCAGCGGTGCTGGAGAGATTATCGCCTTTACTCAAGACCCAACCGTGAGAGCCTATTTGGATGGTCTTAACGTGATATTGATGAATGCCGTTTTTCGAGCTGCGGCACATGCCAGGCCATCACGGTAAGACGAAAAGTAGATGCTGCGCAAGACCGTAGAGTCCGTTGAAGCAGGCGGGAAGGATTTGCCGAGCGCATTGGGCAGTCTAAAATGAATGCTCAATCACTAGAGCAGACAGAGGCTGATTATTGAATCGTGCCGGTTTTTATCTCTTAGTCCTGCAAATAGATAGTTAGCGCATGTTAACGCTTTATTGTATTTGTTCGGCTAAGAATTTTAGCTGTAGTTAGTGAATCAAATGCAGCGCCAACGCATTATTTGGCACTAAATTAGCAGTATTTGTTTGGGTTAAAAGCAAACCAGCCTCAAAACTGAGGTTAATCGATTCAAAAGGGGAATTAAACGATGAAGTACATTTTTGGTAAAGAATCGCTAAAAACCACTATCAGTCTGATCACCTTTTTGTTGCTAGTGGCAAAGAACACCTTCGTTTTAGCGCAAGTCGAGAATCTATCAATTGATACTGTTGCTACCGCATCTATTCGATCGTCCACTACCGACGAGAAGTATTTGACGCGGTGGGTAGATTCACTTCCCGACCACCCAACGATACCGAGTCCTAGGGAGATTCTTGGTTATACGATTGGCACTCCCGGCGAACTAACGCAAGTTGATGAGATATACACCTACTTTAGAGCATTGGCGGCGGCGTCGGATAGAGTCGAAATATTTCAATTGGGGCAGAGCTTTGAAGATCGCGACATGATTGTTGTGGCTATTGCTGAGCCTGAACATCTAGAGAACATTGAAACGTATAAAAAATATCTAAATGATCTTTCCGATCCACGACTGACCGATAGAGATAAAGCGCAGCAAATAATAGAGGATGCCTTGCCGATCTATTGGATGACCGCAGGACTGCACTCTCCGGAATTAGGTCCTCCAGAAATGGTAATGGAATTAGCTTATCGACTTGCGGTTGAAACAAGTGAGCCCTTTGCCACTATTCGAAAAAACGTCATCACCTTGATTACCCCGGTGTTTGATGTTGACGGCCGCGCCAGGCAAGTGGATTGGTATAAGCGCAATATCAAAGGCCATACTGACTACAATGATATGCCTCCTAGGAGCGTTCCGTTCTGGGGGCGTTATACCTATCATGACAATAACCGCGATGGGATATCCATCACGCAACCAATTACTCAGAATTATATTAAAGGCGTGTATGAGTGGAAACCGACTGTAAGCTTAGATTTGCATGAGTCTGTACCACTGCTTTACGTTGCAGGAGGAACTGGCCCATACAACGAAGGTGTCAGTCCTATTACGATTAGTGAATGGCAGCTATTGTCAAACTATGAGATTAGTCGCCTGACCGGTCTGGGTTTGGAAGGAGTCTGGACTTGGGGTTTTTATACCGGTTGGTATCCGGGCTATATGTTATGGGCCACTAACAACCACAATGGTATGGGCCGATTTTATGAGACTTTTGGCAATAACAGTGCCGATACCATGGAGAGAGATTTAGGTAATTCAAGCTATGCCGGAAAGCCTGTTACAGAACGTACTTGGTATCGGCCATCGCCGCCGCCAGAGAAGCTCACTTGGTCTATGCGCAATAATACGAATTATATGCAAACCGGAGTCATTGCATCACTTGAAATGGTTGCTAATAATTCCTTCATGTTTCTATCAAACTATTATCAGAAAGGTGTGGATGCGCTAACAAAAGGCATTGAAGAAGCACCATATGCTTACCTGATTTCCCAAGATCAAACTGACAGGGACTCAACAAATTTTATGCTTGGTGCTCTAGAGCGTCACGCAATTGAGGTACAGCGGGTCACTCGGACAAGTAGCTATGGCGATGTCGAGGTGCTGCAAGGCGATC
>JBLHTH010000130.1:0-9790 GCA_047627195.1 Pseudohongiellaceae bacterium
CTATAAATAAACCGGCGTCTAAACACGGCCCTAACCAGCTAACACACTCAAAGCCCAACTAAGCAGATAAGACTTGAGTTCGACCCTACAGCATGTCCCTAATCTTCTTATCTATTGCCTCGCGCGCTCTAAAGATCCTAGACCGAACTGTCCCCACCGGGCAGTCCATCACCTCGGTGATGTCTTCGTAACTCAGTCCTGAGAACTCTCTTAATGTAAATGCCGTTCTCAGGTCTTCCGGTAATTCTTCAATGGCGACATCAATCGCCTGCTTTAGTTTTTCAGTAGCAAGACTGCTTTCAGGGCTTTCAATTTGCCTGAGCACTGTCCCGATCTCACTTACTTCGGCTTCTTCTACATCTACATCATTAGAGGGTGGCCGCCGCTTCCTGGAAACTAGGTAATTCTTTGCTGTATTAACCGCAATTCGATAGAGCCAAGTATAAAAAGCACTATCACCTCTAAACAATGGCAGCGCCCTATAGGCCTTAATAAAAGCTTCCTGACTGACATCTTCCGCTTCCTGCGGATCATTTACAAAGCGCCCTATCAGGGCCAATACTCTATGCTGGTATCTCACCACCAAGAAGTTAAATGCGTTTTTATTTCCAGCCAAGACCCTGTCAACAAGCTGTTGATCGGTATCTTCAGTCATTCGTCCCAACTCCGCTAAAACGGGTTTCACTTATCACCACATTGGAACAAAAGCATTCCTTGCTTATAGATAGACAGTGTTAAATTGTAAAAGTTCTCGAAATTTAAAAAATTATGTCAAAATTATAGCAATTGCCGCTCAGCGCTTGCAAAATAAGCCCTAGCGTAGATCTCAGCTGGCCGCGACATCCTTTTTCCGATCCTCGGCGTAAAGATAATGTATTGGTAATGCCGCAACAACCCTTCCTTACAACGCGGCACACAATGCAACTCATTAACTAAGACAAAATTACTGCACATTAATTGCAACACACACGCCTTCAATGCGCCAACTATCTGGCAAGGACGACATGACTGACTCGCTCGCCTCGATTAACAACAAAACGGATCTTCTTATTATTGGCAGCGGCGCCGCCGGGCTGACTTTAGCGCTGCGTTCGGCGGATTTCTGTCAGGTGACAGTGCTTAGCAAAGGCGACCTCAAAGAAGGCGCAACCTACTATGCCCAAGGTGGTATAGCCGCGGTGCTCGATGAAATGGATAGCATTGAGGCTCACGTTAAAGACACGATGATCGCCGGTGTCGGTCTCTGCCACAAAGCCATTGTTGAACATGTAGTCGGTCGCAGCGCGAGTGCAGTCCAATGGCTAGTCGAACAAGGTGTACCTTTCACGCTTAAATCGGCGTCCTCACCCGGCCCTGCATCCAAAATTGACGATTCGCAATTGACGTCCTTGCATCTTACCCAAGAAGGGGGTCACAGTCATCGCCGCATCATCCACGCAACAGACGCAACCGGCAAAGCCGTATTCGAGACTCTCCAAGCCAGAGCAGCTAATCATCCGAACATCCGACTACTATCAAACTGTACCGCTGTAGACTTAGTGACACAGCCTCAGGATAGCGGCAAAGCTAAGCGCTGCACAGGGGTTTACGTTTTAAACCAAGACAGCTCAAAAGTTGAAGCGATTCGCTGTAAATTTGTCGCCCTAGCCACCGGGGGCGCCAGCAAGACCTATCTCTACACCACCAATCCTGATGGCGCGAGCGGCGATGGTATTGCAATGGCATGGCGTGCGGGCTGCCGTGTCGCCAACATGGAATTTAATCAGTTCCATCCAACCTGTCTCTACCACCCTCATGCCAAATCCTTCCTAATTTCAGAAGCCCTGCGCGGCGAAGGCGCTTGGCTAGAATTGCCTGACGGCAAGCGCTTCATGGCCGATTTTGACAAACGAGAAGAACTGGCACCTAGAGACATTGTTGCCAGGGCAATTGACTATGAGATGAAACGCATCGGTTGCGACTGCGTGTATCTCAACATTAGTCACAAGCCTGCTGAATTCATTAAAAGTCACTTTCCCACTATCTATGCCAAATGCCTTAAGTTTGGCATAGATATCACCACTGACCGAATTCCGGTGGTGCCGGCTGCTCACTATACCTGCGGCGGGGTCATGGTAGATAAAAATGGCGAATCCGATATTGACGGTTTGTTCGCTATAGGCGAAACCAGTTTCACAGGGCTCCATGGCGCCAACCGTATGGCAAGCAACTCCTTATTAGAATGTTTTGTTTTGGCATTCGGTGCTGCTGAGCAAATAAAAAATAAAATTGCTGACGTAACGGCGGTAGCGACGATCCCTGAGTGGGATGAAAGCCGAGTTACTGATTCTGACGACGAAGTATTGGTCTCTCACAACTGGGATGAAATTCGGCGTTTTATGTGGGATTTCGTGGGCATCGTGCGCAACAGCAAGCGTCTTAATCGGGCCGATCGGCGTATCAAACTGCTGCGAGAGGAAGTGCGGGATTATTACGTCACCCACAAAGTGACTAATGACAATCTGGAACTCAGAAATCTAGCTCTTGTGTCTGAGATTATTATCGCTTGCGCGATCGAGCGTAAAGAAAGTCGTGGCCTACATTTTACATTGGACTACCCAGATCTTCAGAAGGAAATTCACGACACTATCCTTACACCAGCGTCCTACTGCGCTCCCAACGATATCGTTCGATAAATCAAGGCAACTGCCAGCGGATAAGTCGGCGCAGACGCCGCTGCTCAGTTGCCCCGAGCGCGCCGGGAATTATCCAAACAAACCAGTGCTGCTCGAAAAACACTGAATCACTATCAAGACATTCTAGCCGCAAAACTACCACTAATCGATCGCAGCGCCGAGGCGTAACTTTGACTCTTAGCCATTGCTTGTTATGTAGACAAATTTGAGTGGACAGCGCTTGAAAATGAATCGACGTAATGGCAGCGCTGGCTTTCAAGGCTCTAAGCACAGCAAACAAGCTCAAACCGATTGCCAAAGTGACGTTTAAAAGGATTGCAAAGGGCGCGGCGCTCATCCATAAAGCAGTTAGCGCCGCACAATGAAGAGTAGTTGCCGCAAGGGCATTGGCGTTGGTTTTTTTTGGCCTAAATCGCAGCAGCATCTCTATCCGTAAGCTGCCACCTGCTTACTCAAATTCGGAGGCAAATATTACAGATTAGATCGTTTTATATTATGTGCCAAAATTTCATCGATTATCGGCATAAACTTTTCATCCGTGGGCTTCGCTTGTTTGAGGAGCCACACCCATAAATCCTGATCTTCTTGAGCCAATAGCTCGACATACAGTTGTTGATCTTGAGATGAAAGCGTTTCGAATTTTTCTTGCGCGAATGGTACTAACAATAAATCTAGTTCTAGCATTCCCCGGCGGCTATGCCAAAATATCTTTTGCTTGTTAAACTCTTGCATAGGAAAATACCTATAAATTGGGTGACTGTAGTATCAAGTAAACTCCGCTGGATAATTCAAATGGAGTAAGTGAATTATGCGCAAAACAGCGACCAGTTGCGACAATATTTTTGCTAAAGTACAGCTAACTTACAGGCAATAAACAAACAATTCGCCAGCCAGACTTCTCTGCTACCGACATGAGACAAACATGAAAGCATTACCGTTAAGCCACAACGATTTCGTTCAAGTAATAGGACCAGATTCTAAGAAGTTCTTGCAAGGTCAAGTTAGTTGCAATATGGATTTATTGAGCGCTGATAAAAGCCTAAGCGGTGTTTTATGTAATTTGAAAGGCAGAGCAATTGCTGACTTTCGCGCAATTCAAGCAGGAGATGCGATATGGCTACAAACTGAGACAGGGATGGGACAGCCCCTTATTAATGTTCTGGCCAAGTATATAGTGTTTTCAAAAGCCGAGATCTCGCTCGTGTCACAGGCAGGTAAAGTGATTGGACTATTTGGAGAGGATGAAAACGAGTCTCTCGCTGGCCTTTTCGGCAAATTGCCGATGCCGGACAATTCTGCTGTCTGCCGTGAAGACTATATTGCCGTCAGGCTCCCCGCTCGCCAATCAAGATACCAAATCGTGAGTCTTAACGAAAAAGGTGAAACCCTTCTAACAAAAACCCTGGAGCAAATGGAGCCTGCAACATTAGCTGAATGGGAGATGCTGGATATTGAAATGGGTATCGTTCATATCCATCAGGATGACAGCGAACAATATACTCCACAGTTACTTAATTACGATATTTCAGGGGCCATAGACTTTAAGAAAGGCTGTTACACAGGCCAAGAAATCGTCGCTCGCATGTATTATCGAAGCACTGCCAAGAAAAGATTATACCTATTAAGTAGCCCTATAAAGATCAACGCCACCGATACTATTTCTTACAGTGAAGCCGGTGTGGAGAAAACCGCCGACATTTTGAGGTTTGCTAACAACTCAGACTCGTCTGGAACTTCTCTTATTTTAGCTATTCTTGGCACCCAGGCGATCGATTCAGAGTCAGCGCCGAGGCTTACGCACACCTCCACTGCAGGCTCTGTTGACTCGTTTATAGACCCAACAACTGCCCCCACAATTAATAGTGAATCTTTCCTAAATTTTCTGACATTACCCTATACTAAATAGTAACCCTTAATGAGCGTCAGGATTTTACTATGGATGTCAGTGCACAAGACATCAAACAGGCCCTACTGCAGGCCATTAAAAAAGATCAATTGGTATTGCCCACACTGCCTGAAATCGCCTTACAGGTAAGGGAAGCTGCTGCAAATCCTGAAACTGATATAAAAAAACTGCAAAGCCTTTTACAAAATGATGCCAGTCTTTCAGCCCGCGTTGTAAGGGTTGCTAACAGCCCTCTCGTTCGAGGCTACCGCACAATTGACAACCTACCCGCGGCATTGAGCAGATTAGGAGTCACCTATAGCTGTAACTTAGCCCTAGGCTTAGCCATGGAACAAATGTTTCAGGCTACTAACGAAGTGATCGATACCCGCCTTCGCGAGGTCTGGTCCCAGAGTACCGAAGTCGCCGCCATAGCAAATGTCTTGGCCCAGCATTACACCAACCTTGAACCAGACCAAGCCACTCTCGCTGGATTAACCCATCAAATCGGGATTTTGCCAATTTTGACCTATGCCGAAGAGAATGAAGAGTTACTCCTGGACGAGAACCAGCAAGAACTCGATAGAATTATAGTTGAAATCAGCCCTATGATTGGTGAAAGAATACTTCAAGAATGGAATTTTCCAGAAGCATTAGCGAGCGTGCCAACTCAGCATCTAGACATTTTGAGAAACAGTCCTCAAACCGACTATGCTGATGTTGTCATCGTTGCCAGATTGCAAAGCCATGGTTTTGGAAAAGTGCTGAACAATGTTCCCGAATGGGATGATATCCCGGCATTCAACAAACTGGGTTTAGGGTCTGTTGAGGAAAATTTGGAGCTGGACAATTATTCTGGGGAAATGGCTGCAGCCGCGGATGTCCTGCAGTAAAGAACGTTCCCAGACTTGGACAGGCATGTCATGGTCGTTAAAGTATCGCATTAACTTTTTTATAAATCTTTTATTTATCAATCATATAAAAAGATTACTTAATGTAAATTTTACTTCTTTTTAGGACAAATCCTTGTCGGTGAAAGAATCCCAAAGGCTTTGCATCATTGGTAGATTGACATTTTCAAGCATTTGAATTAAATCAATTCGAACAGCAACTTCTTCTTCACTCAGCTCCTCAAGTTCTAATATTTTTTTATTTAACCAGATCGCATCTTTCACACTCATTAAGTAACCCAGAGCATCTGGCTCGTTTTTGATAATGCGCACCTCAATTCCGCTAACTGCATACTCAGCCAATTTCGCGAGACAAAGATTGCGTTCAGCAAGACCCACAGCAAATTCCACCGGCACCATGATGTCGCTAACTGAGCGCTCAGCTCGGGGCGCGGCCCTGTTTTGGTAGTCTTTTAGCTTAACCACTTCTCCCATTGAGCCCCCCTTCTATATGATATTTGTGTTTGCCGGGCCGCCATAGAAATCGCCGAACCCAACTTTCTTTTATATATATAGAGATTCTTCACACACAAACATGGTGCAGTCAATCTTTTGGTTTTAGCAAGGAAAAATCGCTTCCAGTTAGCTTTTGCAATAACTGATAACTATAAATTAGCCGCCTGTTTCAGTTCTGAAACGCCCCTGAAGCGCCGTTATATTTGCTTCATCAAAGTGCATAGCGAGGTCAGCCGCAATAATCTACGACCCTGACTCTCGCTATTTTGGTGCCATTAACTATTAGTGCCAGTCTCTTCTCCTATCAGCCAATAATGACTTGGTCGCGGATAGTCGATGATACAATCCAGCGCTTAATTCTCCGTAGGGAGGAATGAATAGGTTTCAGCGTATTCCAGCATTTGGCTCACGAAGTCCTCTGGATACTCGATTCTAACGTTCTTAACCACTCCATCTATGTCTGTTGCAACGACACGGGGGTTTATAAAACCGCCATAAGCTGGGACATCTAGAGAGGCGTAGCGCTCCAGCACTTCGGCATGCAGCTCCTGATCTACCTGAGTTCCGTAGTTCTCAACCAAATCCCGCCCCGCTTCAAAATCGCCTTCTGACTTGATCCTTTGAATTTCTCGCAGCAAACGCCCAAAAATCCCTCGCAAAGCCTCGTAATCATTAACAACAAAATAGGTTTTACCGTCTTTGACTACCCGCTCAATGACATTGTCCGCTAGGCCTTGCTCATAGGACCACTTGGCGATTAGCTGGCGGTTACGCATATGTGCTTCTTCGACTAGCTCGCCCGGCTGCAGACGGTAAAGCTGGGTCATCATGCCGCCACGTATATAAGAATCGTATTCCGAGCGCCCTACTTCGAGACTCTCCATAACGCCGATCTCGATCAGCATTGGGTCAAGCACGTAGTAAAGTGCGACCAAATCGGCACGCCCTTCTTCTAAGGTACTGGCATATTGACGCAAGGTTTCGCGAGTAGTCCCGACACCGTCGTTGATTAGACCTGACGCATGACCAATAACCTCATGCATATCAGTATGCAAATCACCCGCCTGTTTGGCGTGAGCCCTTGTGCGGGTTATCTCTTCAGGGGTGTAGGCGAATTCTGCTAAGGATTTACCGGGTGAAGCATTATAAGCACCTACGATATTCGAAAGACTCACTGACTTAGAACCATGGGTTGCACGAATCCAGCTAGAGTTAGGCAAATTTATCCCGATTGGGGTAGAGGGAGACGCATCTCCAGACTCCATAACGACAGTAATCGCCTTACCATCAATTCCGGTGACGTTAGCTTTTTTGTGATCTGCCTGTATTGGTGAATTATCCTCAAACCACTGCGCGCGATCGCCAATAGCGGAAATTCGTTGAGTGGCCTCTTCATCGCGAAATGACACCACAGATTCGAATGACCCTCTATACCCCAAGGGGTCATTGTAAACTTCAATAAAACCATTAATGACATCGATAGCAGAATCGGTATCAGCTACCCAGGCGATGTTATAGGCATCAAAGTCGGCCAGATCACCGCTTTTATAGTAGGCAACCAGCAATTCAAGCGCTGTTTGCTGGTTGTCATTTTCGGCAACTGTAACAGCCCTTTCTAACCAATAGACAACTTGCTCTAGAGCCTCGGTATACATACCGCCGACTTTCCAAACCTTTTCAGTAACAACCCCATCAACCTTAACTAACTTTGAATTAAGACCGTGGGACACGGGCTGGTCATTGTCATCGGCTGAATCTTTTGCCAACTTGGCCGCGTAGAAATCAATCACTTCTTGCTCGGTAACCCCTTCATAGAAATTGACAGCGGATGTGACGATCTTATCAACCCCAGCGGCTGTATTTACCTTCTTTGCATCAATGCTGGGATCAAAAATAATCGGCGTCAGCTCGGCAATTAATGCAGCTGCATCTTGTCCTTCGCGCACGGGCAGCTCGCTCATCGCCTCGATACTAGCCACCACATCTGAAAAATAGGCGTCATCGAACAACGGCGTAAATTTGGCATTGGAATAGTGATGATGAATGCCGTTGGCGAACCATACTTGTTTGGCATAGGTGAGGAAATTCTGAAAATCTTCACTTTCTCTATCCCCTTGGTAGTGTTTGACAACCTCTTCCATGGTCCGGCGAATACGCAAGTTGTGCTTGTAGTTTTGGTCATACATCATGTCTCGGCCTGACAAAGCAGCCTGAGACAAATAATAAAGAAGCTCTTTTTGCTGCTCACTTAAAGCATCAAACCCTGCCGTTTGGTAGCGCAGCATTCGAACATCAGCAAAACGCTCAGCTGCATAATCAAAATCATCTGTAACCGGCTCGGATGCATCAATTGTGTCAGCTACACTCGCCTGCGCCATGGGCTCAGCTTCGGCGGCTGGCGCGGTGCCAACCGACTCCTCGGCCGCATCTCCGCAGGCAACTAGTGTGGTCATTAACATGGTGGCAAAAAGTAGACGCAGGCTCAGTTTCAGATGCGATGTCTCAGTGACGTTCATTGTGTTCTCTCCAGTAACAAGCATTACAAAGCCCTGCTTATGCCTGGGCTTTGCTAGAAAATAGTTAACTCATGAATTCTAACTTGGAAGATGCTAGGTTACGAGGGCTGGGTTTAGCGGGAAATAGCGAGTTACAATAGTAGGACAAATACGGATTACTCTGTTTAACTTAAGCCCACAAATAAAATGGGTGAGAAATGGGACTTCCCGTTGGTAGAACGATTACCTATCAAAGCAATTTTCACAGAAAGTATAGGGCTTACTTGGCAAAGAAAAGCCGAATTATTGCGTCTGGCATGGCCTTATTTGACAGCAATTTTTATAGCAACAGCTTTTACTTCCCAAATTTCTGGGACAACAGAACAGCTCATTGCATCGCTTGTTATTACCATTACCGGCGCGCCCGGAATTGTCAGCTGCCATAGAGTCTTTTTGTTGCGTCATGACGAAGTTCTTCAACTAAGCGCTATCCGTTGGTCACAGCGCGAGACATCCTATTTAAGAAAAGCCCTTGGTTTAGGCTTTCTTATGCTACTTTTTCTCACCCCTGTGCTCGTCGGGTCGTATCTGCTTATATTCACTGGTAATTTTCCATCCGAATTGACTGGATTGGGTATCCAGCCGCTCATACTTATAATTGCGTTTCCCGGTTTCTATATTGTTTCAAGATACTCGATTATCTTGCCAGCCACTGCTTTAGATGAAATCCGATCTGCGAGATGGGCATGGAGAATGTCATCAGGCAACGGCTGGAGACTTGTCGCATTAATCGCATTCACTCCCATCATTTTTAATTCATTATTGAACAGGTTACTCAACCTAATAGGGGAGTTTTTAATAGTAAACCTTTTCTACGCCAGTACATTAACTGTACTCACGGTATTTGAGGTTTGCCTAATTTCCTTATCCTATGCGTGGTTAGTTACGAATAATAATGCGGAAGACAATGTTGCAAAAACAAAGGAATAGATCTGGTTATCGCACAGCGCTTAGGCCAACTTAATAATTTCCTAAACACTGGTCGAATTTAAACTAACTAGTTCTCCCTTAATTTAGTTCGATACCGCCGGAACCTCAATCGGTAATTTTCACAATAGTGAATAATACCAATGACGCTAGTACGGTGACTAAGAACAAAGGAGTAATACTAAACGTCGTGAAAGCGCTTACATCAATAATAGTAAGCAATGAAATATCGACAGACACCGTTTTTACCATCTGAAAAACCGAGGGGAAATATTTAAAAAGTACAGCTGAAGAGATAAGAACCCAAGCGGCGCTAACTGCCAAAAACACCCCTCGAGCCTT
>JBLHTH010000131.1:0-9611 GCA_047627195.1 Pseudohongiellaceae bacterium
ATGCCTTCCATCCACTGGCCAATCGTGCCAAATATGTGCTGGGTCTCAAATGAATTGCTAAATTTAAAAAACAAGGACTGTACGAATACAAAACCAATAAACAGCGCAAGTCCCCACGGCAGGTAATGCATAAACTTTTCTTTGTTCATTTTATTCTCCTAACAATTAACCTGTGCAACACAAGACCCACACAGCAGCAAAATATTTCAAACGGAAGAAAATAGGCTGCCAGGACCACCGGTTAGAATTGTACTTGGTGTTTCAAACACCGCAAAGTTTACAGAATTAAACTGTTAATAGGATTATTTTGATAAACCGTATCTTTGAGGCTCACCGCTCTTAGCTTAAGCGCCCGAAGGTCAAGGTAGTTACTAGTCGTCAGTTTTTATAAACCCCTGATATTTATCAGCCAATAATTCCGGCCTCGAAGTTCTTCCATTGACTTACTATAGCCCCATTCAGCAAGCAATATAGTAAAGCTTATACTTTATTATGTTTTCGAGCCTTATTTGCTATACCCTATCCAGTGTTCGACATAGACCAGTTTGGAAGATTCTCCTCTATATTGTGTTTAGCATCTTGAGGCTCACTACATATAGTGGTATCTTGCGCTTGCACTACAGCATAATGCCATTTGTGTTGTCTTGTTGAATAACATTCTTACGCAGCGCCTCCACACCTCATTCTGCGTTTGAGTGCTCCTTGAGATTCCCGTCCGCTGCAGGCCTACACCACTTTGCAGAGGGCGGGATGCTCTTTAATATTTCCTTGTCCTCGCGTTATTCCTGCCGACTACACTCTATGAAAGCCATCGTGGTTACCCAGCAAACTTCAAAAAGACTGACGCGACATGACAGAACTCAAAACACACACGCAGCTAGCCTGCCTAAACTGCGGCACTGCACTTAACGAATCGTTTTGCCCACACTGCGGCCAACGAGAGCAGGAAGTAAAACGCCCTCTCATCGGCCTCATGAAAGAGCTGTTTCACGCGATATTTGAATTGGATGGCAGAGCCTATCGGACAGTTTTCTTTTTGTTCTGCAAACCTGCCCATCTGACTCGCGAGTATATTGAAGGGCGCCGGATGAGCTTTACCCCGCCCTTGAGATTATTTCTAATACTGAGCATCATCTTTTTTTTCATGATCTCAGCAAATTCCCTGATACAAACCCTCGACAGCTCCCTTTCTGGTGAAGCGGGCAAAAACAATGAGCTTTTGGCTATAAGCGGCTCAAGCGAAGAAGCCATAGACGAGGAGCAAGCAGAGCTTAATGATGGATTCGACCAGGTCATAGAGTTCATCGACAACATCGTAGTGCCTTCTTTGAGCGAAGAAACGAATACAAATTTAGTCGCATTTATATCGAATCAAGTTCAAACAAATTTCAGGCGGATCATGGACGACCCTGAAGACTTTTTATATGACTCATTAGACTACATCACTTTCTTTATGTTGCTGATGATGCCTTTTTTAGCCATGATCCTAAAGGTTCTTTATTTTTTTTCAAAGCAGTTCTATGTGGAGCACATGATTCTAACGCTCCACAATCATACCTTTTTGATTTTGGCGATGATCATTCGAATGCCACTGAATTTGATGGGGGAAGGGACTCTAATGATTATTTCACCGCTGGCAAATCTTGTATTCAGTGTCGTTTCGATTTGGATGGTGATTTATTTGTTTTTAAGTCTGAAATTTTATTTTGGCCAAGGGTATTGGCTAACAACTTTCAAATTCATAACAGCAACCATTCTTTACGGGTTGTTGCTAGCAATTGGTTTTGCTGTATTTATGGCTCTTTTCTTTATATTTTCCTAAGCTGTTTCTCTAAGCCTTTCTTCCAGGAATTAGTCGGCTTTGTGCATATGCACATCCATTTGTGGGAAAGGAATTGAGAGGCCTTCGTTACCAAAAGAGCGGTAGACTTCTTCGTTCATCTTAAAGAATACACCCCAATAGTCTGGTGCGTTAACCCACGCTCGAACAACTATGTTAACCGAGCTATCCGCCAAGGCAGACAGGGCTACAAAAGGCTCTGGGTCTTTCAATATCCTGTCATCAGCGGCGATTAACTTATTGATAACTGCATAAGCTTTATCGATGTCATCACCGTAGGCGATGCTGATGGTCCAATCCACACGGCGTGTTGGCTGAGTAGAGTAGTTAATTAAGGCACTAGTCGCGAGGGGGCCGTTAGGAATCAGAACCGTCTTATTATCCGGTGTAGTTAGAATCGTAACGAAAATTTGAATCTCTTTTACCGATCCAATATACCCCTGAGCTTCGATCACATCCCCCACTTTATAAGGCTTAAAAAACAGAATCATCACACCACCGGCAAAGTTCTGCAAAGTGCCAGATAACGCCAAACCTACCGCCAAACCAGCAGCGCCGATAATCGCAACAAACGATGTCATCTCTACACCTAGCATGCCAAGAGCGGTGATGTAGACCATTACCTTTAGCAAGATAGACACCAAGCTAGAAACAAAACTACGAAGCGAAGGATCGGTATCGTTGCGCTCCATCATTCGCGTCATGACATTAATAATTACTTTCACGATGTAGAGCCCGATCACTAAAGTGGCCAGAGCAGAGAGTAATTTGAGACCGTAAGTTATCGCGAATGTGATCAATACGGCCGGATCGATTTCCATGTTAATTTCCTGTAAGTTTATTATTATTAATAAAAAAGGTGAGATAAAACTCACCTTTTCATATTTCTATTTTTTGCAGATAACCTAGGGCAATACTACCAGCCAGGTATTAACTAGGCGAAATAAGGGGACGATAGAGGGATGACTAGCTGCGATTCTCTAGCTGGACTGACCGCGCAACAATCGAGTATTCTTTAACTTCTCCGCTTAATTTCAAAATCGATTCAGCACCGGCATCCTGAGCGTAGTGTTCGGCTTGCTCACCAGATAATACGTGTTCGGTGAGAGTTCCGTAGACGACTGAGCGTTGCATGCTCGTTGCCATCGGCACAAAGAAAGCATAGTCCTCGAAGGTGACACGAGCATAGCTATCGCCATCCACTAAGATCATCCAGCAGCCTTTAGCCTGACACACTTCTGTAATTTGGCCTTCTATTTTAAGCATGCCATTGGCATCAGTGATATTGGCTGCAATAGCCTGTTTCAGCGATTGGATTTCCCCTATAGCTGGCATTTCTGACCCAAACGCCATATCAGCAGAAAATTCCTGTTGTGCAACAGCTGCAAAGCTAAAGCTTGCAGCGATGATGAGTACCAATCGATTTACACTATTCATAATAAAACCTCTAACTTTTTATAACGATTTTAAGAATGCCAGAATTTGCTTCTGCTCGTTCTCTGTGAGTGTTGAAAATACATCAGGCATAACAGACTGATCGTCATCGCTAACATTGGCAACTCGGTCTTTAAAGTAAGTTACCCATCGCCGTCCGTCTTCACTTTGAATTTGCACCGCAAGCTCGGAATCATTTCTGTATCTTCCTCGAACCGTGGAGCCGTCATTTTGAGTAACTATCTTTGCACCAAAGCCACTAACAATAGTTGCAGATGGATTGGTTAGCGCCTGAATTAAAGCTGACTCAGAAAGCCTCGCTGAGACGCCATCCAACCCGGGCCCAACATTGCCACCATTGTCATCATACGAGTGGCAGGTGACACAGTTAGCTTGGTTGTTAAATACTTGTTCACCAGCAATTACCATAGGGTCATTGCTAGGGCCGGAGTCTTCGTTTCCGATATTAAGTTCTGGCTTGCCCTGCAGAGTACGGACAAAATTGGCTATGTCATAAATTTCTTCTTCACTGAATGAGCCTCCCCACCCAGCCATGCCGGTGCCGGCGCGGCCCTCGGTGATAACCGCAAGCAAATCTGTATCAGACAATTTATTTGCCACACTGTCAGTTAATGGCTTTCCCATTGCCTGACCTTCGCCAAGACCGCCATGGCAGACCGTACAATAAGCATCGTATAGCTCACCGCCTTCGCCCACCCCTGCCGTGACAAAAGACGATCCGCTTAGCAGCACTGCTGCCATTGAAATTACTGTATTCAACTTCTTATTCATACAAAAAAACCTTATAAACAAATACTAAAGAGAGAATGAAGAATCATTCTCCCTATTGATTATGGAGCAACTAGAATCTAACGAAGCTTAAGAGACACGGTAGCAGCTAACCTAGTTCTAACCTGCCTGTAACTTAGCCTTACAAACTAAATAAAATATAGTTTCCAGGAGAAACACCTGTCGCCACACCCTCTCTTGTCACTGGGTCACGTGTTCCAGAAGCGATGCCAATGTATTGCTTTCCATCAATGGTAAAACTAGTCGGCGGTGCATAAAGACCACTGCCGGTTTGAAATTTCCATAAAATTTCACCGGTTTCATCGTTCATAGCATAGATATAACCGTCTGGTGCTCCCGCGAAAACTAAACCTCCACCTGTTGCTAAAGTACCGGCCCAGTTAAAGTTGCCAGGCATTTCAACCTGCCAATCGATGTCACCTGTGCGCATGTTAAAAGCGACAACATAACCAGTACCGCTGGGTTCAAACCGGGGGATTCCGCCAAGATCCATCGTGCCAGGTCGCCCATCCCCTTCTCGACGAATAAAGGTAGTGCCCCATTCAGTTGTAGGAATATAAAGCATATTGGTATCGGGGCTATAAGAAGCGGGGGGCCAGTTCTTACCACCATACAAACCAGGGAAAACAACGGTATCCGCGGGTTCATACATAGATTCCTTCAACACCGGCTTGCCAGACTCATCTCGCTCAGCCCAGTTAACCTTGGTATATTCCCCTGCATACAAGAATTCGCCACTGAAACGGTCCAGAGCATAGACATGACCATTTCTTGATATTTGCACAATCATTTTACGCATCTGACCTTCGAACATCTCTTCGATGATCATTGGCTCAGATGTTGAGTCATGGTCAAACTCATCTCGAGGAGAAGTTTGAAAATGCCATTCTAACTCACCGGAATCAGCGTGCAGCGCAACCACGGAGTTAGTATAGAGATTGTCGCCTTTGCGGGCGTTGTTATTGATGTCAGGCCATGGGTTTCCTGTGCCCCAGAACACTAGATCCGTTTCAGGGTCATAAGTGCCTGTGACCCATGTAGGGCCGCCGCCGGTTTTCCATGAATCTCCTTCCCAGGTTTCATTACCAGGCATCCCTTCTTCAGGGGTGGTGTACCAGCGCCAGCGCCGTTCACCAGTATTCACGTCATAGGCATCGACATAGCCGCGGATACCAAACTCTCCGCCCCCAACGCCAATCAACACCATGTCTTTTACAACTAGCGGTGCAGCCGTTATAGAGAAAGACTCGCGATGATCGCCAACTTCCGCATCCCATAATTGAATGCCTGTCGCTGCGTCAAAAGCCAATAGATGGGCATCTAACGTGCCATAAAATACTTTATCTTCGTGTAAACCGACACCCCGGTTATGGGGTCCGCAGCACAAATCTACATTTTCAAAATCGTGGTCATAGCGCCATAGCTCATCACCTGTCATCGGATCAACTACTATCAGATGGCTATTCGCAGTAGTTAAATACATGCGTCCGTCATTGACCAGCGCAGTTACTTCAAATGCGCCGCCACTAACACCTGTTTGCTTTATCCAAACCGGCCGAAGGTTCGCCACTGAGTCGCGGTTAATTTGATCGTCCGGCATATAGCGCCAAGCGCCGTAGTTTTTGCCATAGGTAACCCAACGATCTGAATGATCCTGAGCATTCTCAAGAATTTCAGAAGTCACGTTTTGAGCAACCCCCGCGCTGGCTAAGATCATACTAACCAGCGTGAGCGCGGATACAGATTTAAATAGTTTCAACATCGTTGTTCTCTTTTAAAAGTGTCTATTTATAAGCTATTGAAAAATATAGCTATTACTTGGGCGGGATTCAGTCACAACCGCTCATAGCAGAGCCTTAATTAACCTATAAATCGACCCGCCCTGTCAATCGCGGAACTCCTAGTGAAATTAGGGCTGAAAACGAAGTGATTTGTTCGTTTGGTCAGCTAAAACAGCATACATTGCACTCTAATTGCTCAGGTCATATCATCCAGACCAACTTGCAATACCCGACCTATGCGCAGCAACGGCAAGTTACACTGAAATCACCCGGACTGTTTTCGCCCTCGACCAGAGACGCGATACAAGGATAAGAAATGATTGTATATGGTGTTGCACTACTCTCCCTTTGCCTAATCGCTGGTATGTTGGCAGGTGAAACTCTCGGTGTGCTTATGGGGGTTCAAGCCAATGTAGGCGGCGTTGGCATCGCCATGCTGCTTTTGGTATTTGCGAGTAATACTGACAAATTTAAATCCCTTACGGAAGGCGCTGCAGGCGCTGGCATCCAATTTTGGAGTGCCATGTACATTCCCATCGTGGTGGCCATGGCAGCAAGACAAAATGTGGCTGCCGCCGCTGATGGTGGACTTATCGCCCTTGTCGCTGGGGTCGCTGCAGTTGTCGTCAGCTTCGCGCTGGTGCCTGTGTTGAGCCGGATAGGCCAAAATACTGACTCAGCAAACGGTGAAGGCTAATGGATATCATTGAAACAGTCTTTGTTCGCAACAGTTTGATTGTTGCTTTCGCAGCAATAGGAATTGTCATGTGGGCCTCCTATTTCCTTGCCAACAAACTCACTGCTGGGAGAATCCACGGTTCTGCTTTAGCCATTGCACTGGGGCTTCTTGCCGCCTACTGGGGAGGAATCAGCACCGGAGGCACTCGCGGCGTTGCTGATTTTGCCCTGCTCGGCGGTATTGGTTTAATGGGCGGGGGCATGATGCGAGACTTCGCAATTGTTGCCACCGCTTTCGGGGTCAAATTCAGTGAACTTAAAAAAGCCGGACTAGCCGGCGCAATCTCGATTTTAGCAGGCGTCATCGTATCCTTCGTGGTCGGTGCTGTAGTGGCGGTGATGTTTGGCTACACCGATCCAGTGGCAATAACCACTATCGGCGCCGGCGCCGTCACTTATATTGTCGGCCCGGTTACCGGTGAGGCCATCGGTGCCAGCGACGCCGTGATTACACTTAGTGTTGCGGCAGGCTTGGTGAAATCCATATTAGTAATGATCGGGACTCCTTTGGTTGCCAAATCAATCGGGCTCGATAACCCACAATCAGCTATGGTGTTTGGCGGCTTGATGGGAACCACAAGCGGGGTCGCCGCGGGTTTAGCGGCAACTGATCCCAAGTTAGTTCCCTACGGCGCAATGACGGCCACTTTTTATACCGGTGTTGGCTGCCTTATGGGGCCCTCAATTTTATATTTTATAGTTAGCGCTATCTTTTAACGCTATTTGATCAGCGCTAACGCTCGATTACGGAAACCTTTATGTCTCGCGATTCATTTCCTCATCTTAACAACAATAATTCCAAGACTGCTTTAATAGAAGGCGACCACAGCTATAGCTTCGAAGAAGTAAATTCGTCCATCGATCGATTCGCGAGCGGATTGCTCAGTGGCAAGTCAGATCTTAACGAGGAGCGCATTGCCTTTTTTATTCCCGCCAGTCTAGATTATGTAACCGTCATGCACGGCATCTGGCGCGCAGGAGGAATAGCCGTCCCTCTTAACGTAGCCTCTGCTGTCGCAGAACTAGATCACTACTTGACCTCTGCCAGCGTTACCCGAATGGTCGCAAATGGTCATTATCAAGATTCGCTAAAGGAGCTTTGTCAACGCTTAAATATTGAGCTGATGTCAGTAGAAGACGTTCTTCATGACACAGCAAGCCCTCTTCCGGTTATTGCTTTAGAGCGAAGAGCCATGATGCTTTTCACCAGCGGCACTACTAATAAGCCAAAGGGCGTTGTTAGTACGCACAAAACTATTCAAGCTCAAGTCACCACACTAATAGATGCATGGCGCTGGACTCAGGACGACGTAATTCCCCTGTTTTTACCGGTACATCATATCCATGGCATCATCAATATATTGAGCTGCGGTTTATGGGCGGGAGCTACTATTCACCTATTTGAAAAATTCGACATCCCCAAGATCACCGCTGAAATTGTCGCCGACCGCTACAATGTTTTTATGGCGGTACCCACCATCTACGTAAAATTAATTCAGTATTTTGACTCGATCGATCAAGAACAGGTCAAAAGAATTTGCGATGGCTTTGCTAGGATGAGACTCAACATATCTGGCTCCGCAGCCTGCCCTGTAAAACTGTTTAAACAATGGGAAAGCTTAACCGGCCAAGTGCTATTAGAACGCTACGGGATGACCGAGATCGGCATGGGAATTTCTAATCCATATTCAGGTGAACGCCGTGCAGGTTTTGTAGGGCAAGCTCTGCCAGGGGTGCAAATCGCACTGTTTGATGAGCATGAAAAAATCATAGATGAGGAAGGCTTATCCGGTGAAATCAGAGTTCAGGGTGACAATGTCTTTCTCGAATATTGGAATAACCAAAAAGCGACCACCGAAAGTTTTAAAGATGGCTGGTTCTGCACAGGCGATGTGGCGGTTATAGAGAGCGGCTACTATCGAATAATGGGGCGCTCCTCTGTCGATATCATCAAGTCAGGCGGCTACAAGCTTTCTGCACTAGAAATCGAAGGCGTCTTGCTTATGCATGATGCCATTGCAGAAGTTGCAGTGATCGGGGTGGAAGACGAAACTTGGGGCGAATCCGTTACTGCTTTTATCAGCGTGAATCCGGGTGCAACTCTTGAATTCGGGGAACTGCGAGCCTGGTGTGATGGAAAAATGTCATCTTATAAAATCCCAAAATCAATCAAGCTGATTGACTCCTTGCCAAGAAACGCAATGGGCAAGGTAACCAAGCCTACTTTGAAGGCCATGCTCTAGAAATTACACTGATCACGGACTCTGCTAACTGGGGCAAAGCCCAATTTCGTCAATTCAAATCAACCCAGCCGTGCGTTTCTTATCCACAACCGATAAAATACAAATTCCAGCAATCGCCTTATTCTATCAACCCCTTTAGATGAGTTTGATTTACTTTGAAAACTGAGTTTCTTGGCAAGACCCTGTCCGGCCCGTTTACTGTGCCTTCAGGTATAGTAACCTGCTCCGCCTCCATTATTCAGCGTGTATTTGACACCATGCCTGAAGTTGGCGTTTTAACCACCAAAAGTATCGGACCAGAGCCACGCCTTGGTTACCGCGAGCCTATCCTGACTCAGTTTGAGCCGGGCAAGTTCACCAATGCCGTCGGGCTTACCAACCCCGGTGCTGCGCGATCAGCCGAGCTGATGTCCCAGCTCACCATCCCTGAAGATCGCTTTCTACTTATTTCTATATTCGGCGGCAGCGTTGATGAATATGTAGAAGTGGCGAAAATTATGGCGCCACATAGCGACGGCTTAGAATTAAACCTGTCATGCCCTCACGCAAAAGGCTATGGCATGGCAATGGGCCAAGATCCTGCCTTAGTGGAAGAGATTGTGCGAGCAGTTAAAGCGGCTGTTAATGTCCCAGTTATAGCCAAATTAACGCCCAATGTTCCTAATATTGGTGAAATCGCTGCTGCTGCAGTTGCCGGTGGCGCTGATGGGATTTGCTCGATTAACACGATGGGCCCGGAATGCTACGAGGCTCACGGCCAGCCAA
>JBLHTH010000132.1:0-9563 GCA_047627195.1 Pseudohongiellaceae bacterium
AGCATTCGAACTAAAGATGCAGATTTATATGTCACTGTCGAAACTCGAGACCGCCAGCAGAGCAATGAAATTTTGCAAAGGCTCATTACTCTGGGTTACAAGGCGCAGCTTCTTGATGGTTAACCTATATTTTCTATCCAGAACAGCTAATCTAAAATTAAAGGATTAGACGGTGACGTGTTTAGCTTTCTAAGCCACTGCACAAAAGGCTCTCGGTAATTCACTTCCATATCGAAGCCGTCTGGGTCGGACTCGGCAACCATGCCAAAGCCGTCACCACCGTCATACATAAAGCTGTTGATGAGAACACGATAGAGCCCATCCTCTACTAATGCTTTGCCCGAGCGACCAACAACCCATTCGCCGCTTACGTTAGTTAAGCCTGCAAACACCGGACGCCCTCCTTCTTCAAGGACTGTTCTCAAAACTCTTCCACTTATCTGGGTTGCAATGATGGTGTTATTAAATGGCAGCATTGACACCACAGTATCGAGGTTAATTTCGCCGGCACTGATAGATGACCGAATACCGCCCGCGTTGGTGATAGCCACGTCTGCGGTCACATCAAATTCAAGCCAGGAATTAATAATTGCATGCCGCAGTTGCTCACCAGACCTGTCCCATCCCCTTGCACTAAAGCCCAAATTCTCCGCCAAGGTTTGCTCTGAAAGAGATCGCCATTGGCCTACGATTTCCGCAATTGCGTCACTGTCTGATCCGGCGCTATTTTCATGGGTTGAAAAAGATAAATTTATTACAGATTCCAACCTTACATCGTAGTCGATAACCGCCTTGGCGTAGCTAGTAAAATGATAGCCACCGCCAAGAATAACCGTGTCGCCAATTTTTTCGGCCACCAATTCGTTGCAGTGGCCAGCACCCATCATAGTGATATCCATATCTTCGACTTCGCCTGCCAACACGCGTAGCTCATCCATGCACACGTGACCAATAACAATAATAAGGTCAGGATCGGTCTGTTTTACGCTGGGCATGACTTTGCGGAGAGCCTCGGCATAATCACTAAAAGCCAAAGGAGCCACAACGCTTGGCATAGTAGTAGTGGCCGTATCAGTGGTTGACAGCCCGATAATCGCAACGTCCAAACCCGCTACTTCTCTGACAGTAAAAGGCAATATGCCTAAGTCCGATGGATAGCTCCCAGAGTCCTTCCAAGTGGTGTTAGCACTTAAATAGGGGAAATTGGCCTGTCTGGTTCTGACAGCTAAAGTCTCTAAACCAAAATCAAATTCATGGTTGCCGATCGCAGATGCATCGTAGTCCATGGCGTTCATAACCTCGACCATGCTCTCCCCCTCAACCCAAGTTGAGATCGCAGGTCCTGTCCAGTTATCGCCCCCGCTAAGAACTAAAAAAGGGCCATCTTTCGTAAACTTCTCATGTACCTGCCATTGTTCAAAAAGACTCGCAGCGCCCCGTCCTTGTTCCACGCCCTCCATCCAACCGTGTTCATCGTTGGTATAAAGAATAGTCAACTTAATGCTCTCAAGCCCATGGCTAGAACCGCCGACATCAGCGGTTTGACAGCTAACCAGCAGGGTAAGTAATATGAAAATAACGACCCGTTTGAAATAGGAAAAAGTACAGAATTGTGTCACGGCAAAACCTTTGTCACTGACTTTAAAAGTTGAAATAGGCTGACAACTCCATGCTACTAATAACTTTAGTAACTAATCGAGCACAAATAACTAAAGCTTAACAAAAAAATACTATCCCTGTTTGTTAGGAAGCTCCTAGCAAAATCAAAACACTCAGTGCTATGAGAGCAATTCCCGCAAGCTCTCGGTTAGAAATTTTTTCAGAGAAGTAAAAAGTGGTTATAGCAATAGTTACTAAAAACTCCGTTTGCCCAAGCGTTTTAACCAGAGCGGCATTTTGTAAACTCATCGCTGTAAACCAACCGATAGAACCACAAACCGATGTAATGCCAATAAATATTGAGGCTGTTAAATTCTTAGCGATAAGTGCGATCTCTGAATACTCAAAAATCACAATCCAAAGGATGCACAACATCGTCTGCAGAGTAACCATAAATACTAAAACTGTGGCCGCACTGACGACACCGTCTATTCCTAAGGAAAGTGATGCATCTCGAATCCAAAGCGAGGCGAGAGCGAAACCGAACCCTGCTCCTACGCCAAATTTAATACTTTTATTGGTCTTAAGGTCAGCCCAGCTGACACGCCAATTGCTAGCAATAAGAACCCCTGCCACCCCAAGAAAAACAGATAGATAACCTGCCAAATTTAGAACGGTACAAAAGAAAATCGAGCCAATAACCGCTGTTAATATAGCTTCTGTTTTTGCCAGCGCAGTACCCACGGCGAAATTTTTCAATGTGAGGGCTTTTATAAGCAGAACCGTTGCAGTTATTTGAGAGACTGCGGCCAAACTAGCCGACACGAAAAAAGTTAGGTTCAAGCTTTCAGTAATGGGGTAATCAGTCTGAAGCCAACAGAAGTATACGAGCGCAAACGGCAGCCCAAATAGATACCTTACTAAGGTAGCTGCTTGCGGGGAGATTTTCGTTGCAATTTGCTTTTGTCCGGCGGTTCGCACCGATTGCATAACCACAGCAAGCAAGGTAAAACTTATCCATGTTTCCATGCTCGTACTATACCTAGATACGAATGTGCAATATAGCAACGAGTACTAACAGGCTCTTCTAGATTCAGCCGCTAGGCTTTTGTATTTTGCCGCACGACGCTTCGCAATAGTTCACATCATCTGATTAGCCCGTCAGGGCCTGAAGTATTATTTACTCACGACGTTCCGCCAGATCGTTCACAAACAATACTCCGCCCCCTGACTTCGAGGGCTGGATTCAACGAGAATTATTGAGAGTTGACAGAAACTCACCTCGACCCATTCCCTAAAACAGGTTAATACATTGAATATACTAAGTATTTCCTGTTGATATGGGAGCAATATATTTGTTGATTTTTTCGGGACGAGCCTGCTTGTTAGGTACGAAAACGCACGTCAAGCGGCAAAGCAACAGCAATTCTCGATAATCGCCCGTGCATCCATAGGCGGAACAGGGACCGCCACTCATTTTTAGTCTAAGATGATTGCCTGATTAAACAATGCCACATGATTTAAGCATCTGCCTGAACAAAAGCCAGGCAAGGGAGAAGACAGTGAGCGTAGTAAATTTTAAGCAAACCGCAGGAGCCTCACAGCAGCAGGCTGAAAAGCGAACATGGCTAAGATTTGTGACCGCAGCAAGCCTATTTGATGGTCACGATGCGGCCATAAACATCATGCGCCGCATTCTTCAGGCCAGCGGTGCTGAAGTAATCCATCTTGCTCACAATCGCTCCGTACAAGAAATAGTCGAAGCCGCCATTCAGGAAGACGCCGACGCCATCGCTATAAGCTCCTACCAAGGCGGTCACATCGAATACTTTAAATATTTAATTGATAGGCTGCGAGAATTAGGCGCAGGTCATATCAAAATCTTTGGTGGCGGTGGTGGAGTCATCATTCCTGCTGAGATTGATGAGTTACACAGCTATGGAGTGACTCGAATCTATTCACCGGCCGACGGTCAAAAAATTGGCCTGCAAGGTCTGATCGATGACATGTTGGCTAGGTGTCACACTGGCCAACAACGCCCCGCAGCGCCGACCATAGAAGACTTAAGCAGAGGCGATCGACTCCTACTCACCAGAGCAATCACAGCGTTAGAGAACGACAAGTATTCGAGTGCCGACATAGAGAAGCTAGCAACGCTTTCGCAGGCAAAAACTAGTTCAGCAGTTCTGGGCATTACGGGCACTGGCGGCGCGGGAAAGTCATCCACTACCGATGAAATTATTCGGCGCTTTAGGCAAGACAGCCGTGATGAGCTTACCATCGCGGTACTAGCAATCGACCCAACTCGAAAGAAGACAGGTGGCGCCTTACTTGGTGACCGCATTCGAATGAACGCTATAAGCCACCCTAATATATTCATGCGTTCTATTGCCACAAGAGACGCATCGGTGGAGATACCGCACCACCTGACAGAAATTATTCAAGCGATGAAGCTTTCTGGATTTGATTTAATCATCATAGAAACTCCAGGCATCGGTCAGGGAGATGCAGGCATTGTTCCTTTTGTAGATACCTCGCTCTATGTAATGACGCCAGAATTTGGCGCGGCCAGTCAGCTAGAAAAAATCGATATGCTTGACTATGCCGATATCTTTGCAATCAACAAATTCGACCGCAAAGGAAGTGAAGATGCACTGCGTGATGTATCAAAGCAGGTGCAGAGAAATCGAGAGGCGTTTACTGTGATGCCTGATGCGATGCCAGTTTTTGGAACAATCGCCTCGAAATTTAACGACGATGGAATCACTGCCCTTTATCAAGCCTTAGTACCAGAACTGCAAAAACAGGGTCTTAAGGAATTCAAGCAGCATTTAGAGAAAGTGAATACCAAAGTATCTACCGCGCGGACACTAATAATCCCAGCGCAGCGACAGCGATATTTAGCTGAGATCACCGAAATTGTGCGTGATTATCATGATCAGGTGGCGCAGCAATCAAAACTGGCTCGTGAGCGCCAGCAGCTTACCGCGGCTAAATCTATGCTTGAAACTGCAGGACAAGATGGAAGCAATCTCAACGACCTTATCACTAAAAAAGACAGCACAATGGACGGGCGAGCCAAGCGTTTACTCGAAGACTGGCCGCAGCTTAAGGAAGATTACTCCGGGGATGAGCTAGTCGTTAAAGTACGGGACCGTGAGATACGCACCCAATTGACGAGAACTTCATTATCGGGCACCAAAGTTCCGCGCGTGTCCTTGCCTCGCTTTGAAGATCATGGCGAGCTATTACGCTGGTTATTATTAGAAAACGTACCGGGCCGATTTCCTTTCACGGCCGGCGTTTTTCCGTTCAAACGTGAATCAGAAGATCCAACCAGAATGTTCGCAGGTGAAGGCGATGCGTTTAGAACTAATAGGCGATTTAAGCAGCTCTCCAAACACTCCGATGCAAAACGCCTATCCACCGCTTTTGATTCGGTGACGCTTTATGGATTCGATCCTGATGTTCAACCAGATATTTATGGAAAGGTTGGCAACTCAGGGGTTTCCATAGCAACTTTAGATGACATGAAAGCCTTGTACGACGGCTTTGACCTGTGCAATCCGACCACATCTGTATCAATGACAATTAATGGTCCAGCGCCGACATTGCTCGCGATGTTTCTGAATACAGCTATTGATCAGCAGTTACACGAATTTACGAAAACGAATTCAAGGGAGCCAAGCGCTGCTGAATTCGAAACACTCAAAGCACAGACTTTAGAAAATGTACGCGGCACGGTTCAGGCGGACATTCTAAAGGAAGATCAAGGCCAGAATACTTGCATCTTCTCGACGGAATTTAGCTTAAAACTTATGGGCGATATTCAGGAATATTTCACCGCCAATAAAGTTAGAAATTTCTATTCTGTTTCAATTTCTGGCTATCACATTGCCGAGGCAGGCGCTAACCCAATTTCACAATTAGCATTTACCTTATCTAACGGTTTTACTTTTGTTGAAGCCTATCTAGCCAGAGGAATGGAGGTAGACGACTTCGCCCATAACCTTTCATTCTTTTTTTCCAACGGTATGGATCCTGAATATACTGTAATGGGGCGTGTCGCGAGAAGAATCTGGGCTACTGCCATGCGTTTTCGCTACGGCGCAAATGAAAGAAGCCAAAAGCTTAAGTATCACATCCAAACTTCAGGTCGATCCTTGCATGCTCAGGAAATGTCGTTCAATGATATCCGTACAACGCTTCAGGCGCTTATTGCGGTCTATGATAACTGTAACAGCCTCCATACCAATGCTTATGACGAAGCTGTGACCACGCCAACTGAGGAGTCTGTGCGCCGAGCTATGGCTATCCAACTCATCATTAATAAAGAGTGGGGATTAGCGCTCAACGAAAACTCGAATCAGGGCGCATTCATTATTGAAGAGCTCACGGATCTTGTAGAAGAGGCCGTGCTTAAAGAATTTGAGCGAATTTCTGAGCGGGGTGGTGTTTTAGGCGCAATGGAGACAGGTTATCAGAGAGGCAAAATACAGGATGAGTCAATGCTCTACGAGCATCGTAAGCATGACGGCAGCCTGCCTTTGGTAGGTGTTAACACCTTTCTAAATCCAGAACCTGAACCAGAACATGAGATAGAGCTTGCGCGCTCAACAGTAGAGGAAAAGCAAAGCCAAATTACCCGTCTTGCCGAATTTCATAAAACACATGGGGACAAGGCAAGCGAGGCGCTGGAACGACTTAGAAACGCCGCGATTAAAGATGAAAATGTATTTGAAGAACTGATGCATGCAGTACGGTACTGTTCATTGGGACAGATAACAGATACGTTTTTTGAAGTTGGGGGCCAATATCGCCGTAATATGTAATTAGGGCGATATTCAAGCTAAAAAAATCACTGTAGAGGCCTTAGCCGGTTGTTCTAAGCACAGGTCTAAGTCAACAGGTCTGACTCAAGCCTTAAAAAACACAACAGCCCCTGCAGTGACCTTGTTTTTATATGGAAGCTTTGCGAAATAGGTAAACAACTCTGTCAGCATTGCCGCGAATCGTCGGATCACTCATCGAATTAATACGCACATCATCCGGATTTCTTAACACATCAGATTCCCCTCGAAAATAAAACCCGCTTGAACCAAATCATAATGGATTATCAGGGGATCGATCCGATGGAGTGTATTAGCAACTTCAACGCTAACCTCTAAGGTCGCCGCGTGTTCGACGATACCTATTACTCCACCTGATTTAACACTGGCATAGATCGCGGACATAAAACTGCCGGCATCAACTGCTAGCCGTCCCTCAGCCGCATAATAAAGCTCATGAAAGCCTAAAACAAAAACAGCAGCGTCATAAGTATTGGACGGAAAGTCTGTGACATCAGGTCCGGCAGCCATTGATTCAACATTTGGTAATCGTTTATACGCGAGCCACTCTGCTAGGCTCGATACCAAAAAATTCAAGGACTTCCGCAGGCTTACGACTAGCGTCGGCAACGGTGTCGGCTTCAGGCCTGTTACTATTGGCTACAGCTCACTCTAAGTTTAAGTGTCCGTCGGCCTAGCTAAAACGTGAAACTATAAGTGAAAGAAATATAAAGACTAGTCTTTTCATATAACCCACTTCTAATACATACTAAAAAAAATTTTCTGGAATTTAAGACAAAACTCGAGGACCAAAATCACACGCTCAATTTATCTTTGGTAATAACAATTTATTTTGGGTAATAAAAAGGGCGGTAGATGCCGCCCTTCAGATACTGCTCTGCATAAAGAATAGTCTGGAGCTACTACTCAGTCACATTCACTGTCACGTAGCCGTCGTGATAAAGGCCACCATCATCTGCACGCCCCCATAAAACATAAGTGCCTGGCTCTTCGAAAGTGATAGTTTGTTCGTAGATGCCATCTGCAGGAACTGCCGGCGGCACCCAAAGAGCACCCCATGGGGAATTTGCACTGGTGCGTGTGTCTTCCCACGGCTTTGGCATTGGCGGGTCAAAGGATACTTTGCCAGCGCCTCTATAAACATTCCAAGACAAGAATAATCCGTTTACTTTGCCGACGGTCACCCTTGTTGGTGGTGAAGACAAACGGCGCTTGTTTACAGCCTCAGGCGTAACGAAGGCAACGGCCAATGGCCCACCGACAAATTGAGCAAACCTTTTCGCTTCGGCAACCACATCAGTTGGGGTTGGCAAACCATCATCTGCCACCAACGTGTCAAGCTTCATTGCTTGGCCTGCTCTGACAGTGCGAATAGCATCGCCGCGCACTGTCACAACTGGCGCCACATTCGCACGCGATTCAGGGCTGCTGGTGCCAGCTCCTAACGAACCTGTTTCAGAGGCGATAACCATGTTATCAACGAGGTAGTCCGACTTCAGAGTAGCGTAAGCTTTGCGCTCAACCCCATTGACGCTCAGAGTCCAAACCAGTTCGCGATCTCCCCAGTTTGCAGGCACGTTTACCTCGAATGTGAATCGATTGCGACGCGGTAAAAAATGGGTGGGTTGACCTCGGTCAGGGTCACCGGGTGAGAATGAATTGTTCTCACCTATATTGACATCTGGCTGCTCTTCCCAGTTTTCATTCATGTAACCAAACATGAAATTAAAACTGCCATCAGGCATCGGCCGCCAACCTTCATAGGCCGGTTCGATATGCTGGCCCTTAGTGTACGATTGAGCCATGAGTCCTTGCGAAAACAATGCAAGTAAGGCTGATAAGGCGACAAAACGTATGGCTGATACTACGCCCTTATTTAAACTGTAAATCATGATCAATTACTCTCCTGTAATGCGACTTCGTTACCAGCTGTTTTACCAGATATAGCTGAATCTTCTTTTACTAATGGTGCGACCAGAGGCGCTAAACATAAGGGGCATCCTATCACATGATCGTTGGGCCCCAAATTAAGCACCGTCCTTCTTTTTTCCATTTCTTCCAAAAATTGCTCATCGCTGAGTTTTACCCGCATCCCAAGATCAATAAACATATTAGTGACCGAGCGATTACCTGACCCCTGCCAGTTACGTGGGTCAGGAACATTAGGGTTGGTGTTGGTGTTATTCATATAACCTACGATATGCAGAATAGTCCCTTTGGGAAGCAAAGGCGCTGCATCATCCTCATAGGCATAACCGCGAACCCAGTTATGGTCATAGCCAACGCACGATAACGTTTCTACGCTATAGCCCCAGATCGCCTCTAAACACATGCGCTCACCGGGAGCATGCAAATGCGGCTCAAAAGTAATGACCTTGATGTTGTCAGTCAAAACCTTGTAAGCATGCAGCTCCTGCTCATTTTCGTTGCCAGCAATACTGATATCGACTCCGTTGCCTAAGCCTAATACTGCTCGTTCATACTTTGGCTCGTAGCCTACTGGGTGAAATCGAAAGCCAATTTCTAAATGGCCTTCAGTGTCTCTGCCGTTAGAGTGAAGATGAACCGAGTCAGAGACGACAAAGCTGTTTGCCCTGAGCAGTCGACCGCCGTCTGGATCAAAGATATCTGGATTACGGCCAACCTCATGTACCGGCCAGCTAGTGTTTGTGCCTGCAACTCGCTCTCCGTTTTCATCGAGCTCTGAAGTTCCCCAAATCATATGATGGAAGATATAACGGCCACCAACCGTGTCGCGGCCAGTGCCTTTTTGATTATTGACATCATTAACTTCAACGATCTCCACCGATTTGACCCAGCGATCCTCGACTAGACCTGTCGGCACTCTGTCAATTTCGCCCCACCAGTCCGGGGTCCCCGCTAACTTAGTTACTGAGTTGGTCGAAAGGATTAAGTCTGGTTGACCTGCAGTCCATTTTTGACTGTCGTCAAACACCAAAGCCAAAGGCGCATCACCCTCTTCTCCCTTAGGCGTGCCCGAACGGGCCCAGACTGAGATTGCTGCTATTTCTTGGTCGGTTAAAGATGGGTCATTCTTATAATTCTGAATACCAATGTTCTTTTCCATATACCAGGGAGGCATAGCTCCCGCGC
>JBLHTH010000133.1:0-9467 GCA_047627195.1 Pseudohongiellaceae bacterium
ATTCACCTTATATCCGCCGCTGCACCACTTGATGCAGCAAACTTTCTTGATGGCATGGCCGGCAAGATGGTATTTTTGATGGCAATGAAGCATTCAACTGCATTTACTCTGCTATCTTATTGGCAAGTTTTACTGGCTAAGTTACTTCCCAGTGTATTATTCAAAATGTTATTTGCTAGTGCAGCAGGTAAAGATAAAGAGTTATCTAAAACTTCAGCATTTATAGGCTACGCTACTCCTCTTTTAACCCATTGTTTCAAATTCAATGTGAAGGGTTATATAAGAGAAATTAATCAATATGTGAGCCCTTGGAAAGAGTCCGCCCTCAAATGCAACGCTAATACCCATATTTGGCACGGTACTAGTGATAATTGGTCTCCTATCGATATGGCAAATTATCTTAGAGATAATATTTCAGGGCCGACAACGCTTGAGACAATGCAAGGCTTGTCGCACTATACGTGTCTATACGCAGCGGCCCCTAGAATATGCAATCAACTAGCCGAAGCATAACAAGTTGCTGCTTCGGACTCGTCAAGCTGTACTATTCGTGCAAAAACCCGCAAAAAAAAACGCCAGTTCAACTCGCCGCTGAGCAAGGCGTCATGTGAACAAAGAGCTCTAAGGGGACACTCATCAGATAACCAGTTGACTCAACACCCGCACTAGAACTTCAAACTAGCTTCATACTTGGCAGGGAATTATCGTTATTTTGCTATCTGATAAGTGTCCCTCATTCCAGAGAGGTCGCTAGGTTATGGCGTGCGTTGTTCCGCTGGACACGAATCGCATAGCTGCCTTGCCGTCTAGCAGTCTTCAGAAGCCAACATTGATGATTCAAGACATTGGTGCTTCAAGGCTGATTCTCAAAAAATGGTAGATAATTTCTACCTAGCAGATATAAATAACGGCGGTAGGTGTAATGGCCCGCCGGGTCTTCGTGCGCATTACCACGCCAATTATTACGGTGCTTTTTTGTTTGACCCACATGGGAATCGCGTAGAGGCTATCTATCATGGTGCTGCAAAAACTTAACAAGCGGCTCAAACTGACTTCCACTGCGTTGCTCGGTTTGTGCTTTTTAGTTACGCTGGCACCAAACAATGAACTCCATTCCGGCGGCATAGCCGAGCGTTAGGATAAAGCGATACATGAAAATTTTTATAGTCACTCTCTTATTGAGCTTTCTTCCGTATGGGCTAGTGAGCGCTGCTTCAAGCGACCGTCACGTGGCTTCAAAAGTGAAAAGAGAAAATGGGTCTTTTATTCACTATTATCTAGAATATTCTCCAGATAAACTCAGGGCAGACACGCTTCTAGTGGCTTTTCAAGGTTCCGACTGTAATAGCATAAAGCACAGCAATTTTACTCGAGATTTTTCCAAAGTTCTTTGGCATTCAGCGGATTTACTTCTGATCGAGAAGCCCGGTCTCACATCTAGTCTCAGTCATGATTCGAGCGCAGAAAGACCCGACTGTCCCGATTACTATCTTAACAATGATAGTCCGGCGCAAAGAGTGCAGGATGCTAATGCGGTTGTAATTCAGGTGCTAAAAGGTGGAAGTTACAGGAAGGTTATCGCTATGGGTGGCAGCGAAGGCGCAACCGTTGCAGCCATGTTCGCTGCCGAAAGCGGCATACCTGATGCCGTCGTTTTTATCAATGGAGGCGGTCGTTGGTTTCTCGATGATGTGCTTCACAACATAAAATCGACGACATCGGAGCATCAGATGGAGTCAGAGTTAGAGGGATTCAAAGGCTTTGCGGAGCACGTTTTAGAAACCGATCCCTTCGATATAGAAATGAGTAACCATGGATACACTTGGTGGCGAAGCGTGCTTACTATAGATCAGAAGTCAGTTTTGAATCAGATAAAGGTGCCGACTTTAGTGGTGCAAGGCGGGAGAGATAAGTCTGTCTCACCCAAAGCGCTCATAGAGATGATTGAAGATCTTCGGAAAGAAGGCAAATCGAATATCGAGCTGATTATCTACCCTGAAATGGATCATGGTCTATCCGCTCGAAACGGACGACAAATGGCGAAAGAAGTTTCTGAGGATATAGCTTCATGGCTGAAGACTTCGCTTCTACCTAGCCCTAACAATACCAATACAGCCGCCCGCTGACACGTCGGCTGATTGAAGTGGCCTATCCCCTAAGTTAGTACCACTCTCAGGATGAGAAATTCACTCTAAGCTGCTCTTGCAGCAAACTCCACTGGAGGCATATAGCCCAATGAACTGTGTGGCCTCACGTTATTATAATGCTCTCGCCATTTATCAATTTCCCACCTGGCTTTTTCAAGCGATCTAAACCAATGTTGGTTCAAGCACTCATTTTGGAACTTGCTATTGAGACTTTCCACAAAGGCGTTTTGAGTGGGCTTACCTGGTTGAATAAAGCTCAGCTTTACACCTGACTCCTTGCTCCAGAAAAGCATGGCCTTACTCGTATACTCAGTGCCATTGTCGCAATCAATGCTGCTTGGCAAGCTGCGGGACTCTTTTAATAAATGGGGTCCAGAGTAAAAATACAGTGTTTGCCTGCGAGATTCCGCAGATGATTAAATTCCGCAGTCCCTGAACTAACAAAAAAGGCCACCATCTTTCGATAGCGGCCTTTTTTGTATTTGGTGGATGAATCGAAACCGGAGAACCTTTCCGGCTTTACTCATCACTATTCAAAATCACTTCACCGGATGTAAAACCACTGGCAGTTTTGAAAAGCCTTTTACAAAACTGGAGTAGATTCGCTCTGGCTTACCAACCACTTCAACGAAATCAAATCTCTTACTAATCTCCTCCCACAGAACTCGAAGCTGCATTTCGGCGAGTCTGTTACCCATACATCGATGCAACCCAAAACCAAATGAGAGATGCTGGCGAGCATTAGGCCGGTCTATCAAAAATTCATTGGCCTTATCTATCGACTCTTCATCACGATTGCCTGACGCATACCACATAACAACTTTGTCTCCCGCCTTAATCTTCTTACCACTCAATTCAGTGTCTTGTACTGCGGTCCGGCGCATATAGGCTAAAGGGGTTTGCCAGCGAATTATTTCTGACACCATATTAGGAATAAGCCCCTTATCGGCTCGCAGCTTTGCATACTCTTCTGGGTTTTCGTTAAGTGCCAACACACCGCCAGAAATAGAATTTCGAGTTGTGTCATTGCCACCAACGATGAGCAAGATAATATTGCCTAAATACTCCATCGGCGGCATATTCTTGGTGGCCTCGCCATGAGCAAGCATTGAAACCAAATCATTGCCGGGCTTTGCGTTCACGCGCTCATTCCAAAGGCGCGTAAAGTAAGCCAAGCACTCTTCGATGGCGGCCCAGCGCTGCTCATTAGTTTCTACAATACCGTTGCCTGGTATCGCGGTTGCCACATCGGACCAATAGGTGAGCTTGTGCCGATCCTCAAACGGAAAATCAAATAGCGTAGCCAGCATTTGAGTGGTTAGCTCTATGGATACATGCTCAACCCAATCCAATTCTTGGTTAAGTGGCAAGCCATCCAAAATCACACCGGCCCTGCTTCTTATTAGAGCTTCCAACTCTTTCAAGTTTGCTGGGGCAACAACCCCTTGAACTGTCCGCCTCTGGTCATCGTGCTTCGGCGGATCCATTGAAATGAATGCAGGCAGGGCAAATTCTTCAAAAGAGTCAATAATCCCAATAGTAGGCTCTGAAGAATAGAGATGCGGAGATGTATCCACAGTCATTATGTCCTTGTATTTCATAACCGACCAATAAGGCCCTACCGCTGAATCTTCGCAATAATGTACGGGGTCTTCGTCTCTTAAACGCTCCATAAAGGGCAAGAATTGATTGTGTTGCCAAATCCCAGGATGTGAAAGGTCGATATCCTTGATAGCCATGGCGTATGGATCTTTGTCCACCATGCTCCATTTGCTCTTTTTGGGTGCGTCACCCGCGGCAATTTCGCTCATGTATCACTCCAGCTTAAAACTTGAATAGGATTAAAGAATAAAACTAAAACTGAAATTCAGGAGTGTTCACGATTAAACCGTCCATTTCTTCAGATAAGCTTATTTGGCAAGATAGCCGAGAATTCTCTTTGCGGTCGGTGCTTAAACTCAGCATTGCTTCCTCGGTAGGATTTACGTCGCCGGTTTTAGATACCCATTGCTCGTTAACATAAACATGACAAGTTGCGCATGAGCAAGAACCGCCGCAATCAGCATCGATTCCGGGCACACCATTACTCACAGCAGCCTGCATAAGACTGTTCCCGGGCTTCACTTCGACACAGTGCTGCGTGCCGTCATGTTCAACAAATACAACTTTAACCATCAATCTGCCTTTAAATATGACTTAAACTTCGGAGGCGAAACAATACCAAGATGCCCACGTAAAGCAAAAGAATAAGTCATTTATGAGGAATATAGACAGCTTTGGTACGCCCCTCCGGCCTTTTTCGCAGCTAAGTAACTGTACTTTTAAACCCACTGAAAGCCTGTAGCCAATGCAAAAAAGCTTGTAATACGACAAGCAAACTCTTGCGTTCTTGCTGGTCGCTCGCGAACATCGAAATATGACATTTTTGTCATAAAAATACGCTCCCGATATCCGCTGATTTTTGTTTTAATACGCTGGCCCTAAGACAATGGTGGTGATTTAATACAGTGCATCCTGAGAGGGCTGATGGCCCAAAGGCTGCAGTCAGGGGATACAGCGCTGCATGGGGACTACTAGATCTCCATTACAAGCAAGAAATGAGCAAAAAACGAGCAAAAAACGAGCAATGATAAGGTTCAGTAGTGCAATAACAGCCTCTTAATATTTTGCTGGGATTGCCTATTTACCTAAAAGTGCAAATTAGAAGAATGAATAGAACCCTTATCGAGTCCTGCTTAAATGTCTGAAATCATCTCCCAATATGGTTTAATTTTCTTAGCTTTAGCCTGTGCATTTGGATTTTTCATGGCTTGGGGCGTCGGTGCCAATGACGTAGCCAATGCCATGGGCACGTCGGTTGGAGCGGGCGCGATCACCATTAAGCAGGCGATTATGATTGCCATGGTGTTTGAATTTGCTGGCGCTTGGCTGGCCGGCGGAGAAGTTACCTCAACCATCCGCAGCGGCATAATCGACATAGAAAAAGCAGGATTCGAAGAGGCGCCCGAGCTATTGGTCTATGGCATGCTGTCCTCCCTTTTAGCCGCGGGCATATGGTTGGTCATTGCCTCCATGTTTGGCTGGCCAGTATCAACAACCCACACAATAATCGGCGCAATCATTGGCTTTGCCGTTGTCGGCATCTCAGTTGACTCGGTTATGTGGGGTCAAGTTCTTGAAATAGTTGCCAGCTGGGTCATCTCACCACTGTTCTCAGGTTCAATCGCTTTCGTGCTATTTATCACTGTGCAAAAGCTAGTACTAAATACCGACGATCCCTTTGCCAACGCTAAGAAATACGTGCCCTACTACATGTTCTTAGTCGGCTTTGTCATTGCCATGGTGACGCTGGTAAAAGGGCTGAAGCACGTTGGTTTAGAAGTCACATTGTTACAAAGCTTATTGTATGCAGCCCTATTCGGAATCCTAACGGTGGCACTTGGGATAATAATGCTGCGCAAAATAAAAGAAGCACCCGCTGACAATCCAGAAGAACGCTATAAAAGCGTCGAGAATGTGTTTGGCGTGCTGATGATTTTTACTGCCTGCTCCATGGCATTTGCCCACGGCTCTAATGATGTAGCCAATGCCATCGGTCCACTGGCGGCAATTAATAGCGTTGTCCAAACAGGCGGGGTTTTTGCTGCCCAATCAGAACTGCCTATGTGGATACTATTTCTTGGAGGTCTTGGGATTGTTACTGGCCTCGCCACTTGGGGCTATAAAGTAATAGCAACCATCGGCAAGAGCATTACAGAACTAACTCCTAGCCGTGGGTTTGCAGCGGAATTGGCAGCGGCGACCACCGTTGTTATCGCCTCAGGCACCGGCATGCCGGTGTCCACCACTCACACTTTGGTAGGAGCCGTTTTAGGGGTAGGTCTGGCCCGCGGAATGGATAAGTTAAACGGTCGCGTGATCGGAAAAATCTTCATTTCATGGATTGTAACTCTGCCGATCGGCGCCGCTTTATCCATTGTATTCTTCTTCATTTTTAGGGCTATTTTTAGTTAGCCTTCACAGTTCCAACTGGCACTTGTGTAAATAAGAGCCAAAGTTTTCATGTTCTGGCGCCCTTTCTGAATCCCCTATTTTTAGCCTTAGAGAACTAGTGCCATGAGGCACCTATATTCTTAGCTCTTAAAATTCACAAAATACCAAAATCCTTTTTCCTACTATACTCACAATAGACAGCGCGGTGCGCTCGAGAATTCTTTTCTTTAAGTGAACAGTTCGTGGTTAGTAGAAGCATCTCAAAAGAGCCACGCTCCCCTTAGGAAAGCAGCGTTAAGAGGACATATAATCCGTGGAAAAAATTCACAATTACTGTGAACAAGAAATCACTAGCCACCTTTACCTATTGTCGAAAAAAACCTGACTTTAATGACTCTGACCTTGGCCGTGTCACTTGTATTGCGCTCAACAAGCTTCCAACCAAATTTTATTGTCACCGTATAGGTCTTAAATCCTGTAGCTCAGAAGGTGGGAGAATTGAGATAAGAGACAGAATTTCTGAACCAATACACGAAGCCGCAACGGTGGTATGAAACAACCCTAAACCAGAATAATGCTACGTTGTTATTTACTCCCTCTGGTAAGTCCCAAGCCTTCTGGACAGCTATTGTGAACACTTAACAGCTCCTTCAAATACTCATCTTCTATCATTCAAGTGAACAGTTCGCTTTTGCAGCATGATTGCATCAGCCATTGAAGAACTCCTCGCTGCAATCGGAGGTTTCCGCTTTCGCATCATTGACTCTTTTATTTATTTATTGATAAGTAATTCTTTTGGCTCGCTCTCACCTGAACAAAGAGAACAGAAAGAATAAAGATTCGGCAACGGCGCTATACAAACTAGCCCTTCTAAGATTCTCGCTCACTTTCAGTTTGTGACCCTCTAGAAAAGCGCAGCTGGCAGTTGATATCTATTGCATACTTTCGTTAGAGTGAACCAAAATTCTTTGCGAAAAGACCTGCTTCTTGCATGATGCAAAGCACTTTATTATCACCCCAGCCCTCAGCATCACATTTTGAGCTATCGCAATATGTGCGGCACATAAAAACACACCAACTGCTTAGTCGAAAATTGACCCTTGTCTCTGAGCTTTTTGGCCGATAAGTTTATAGAGGCTCTTGCTTTGTCTTTCGTGTGTCGAATGTCATGCTGGAGTTCATTGTTCTTCTGAGAGAGTCGGCTTCTAAGGGTCACTATTGACAAGCTGCAGACAACCTCCGCTCCATTAGAATCGCGTTTTCCACCCTGTTTGTACTCAGATTCAATGTGCCAGGTTGGCCAATGTTCGTACTTAGCTCAAATGCTGAATTCTGGATAAGTTAATGCCAACTAAGCACAAAATTCCCTGACGTAGTATGCACCGCTTGTTTTTGTATTGAGGCATATACACCCGTCCAGTCATTTGTCCGCCTGGTCAATTTAGCAACGCCGGACGCGTGGTGATCAGAATATCTAGCAATCTTACTTGGTCTGTAGGCTTGTTCTGAGTCACCAATTTTCTTGTTATTGGTTATTACTTCACAACAAGCCAAGGGAAATCAAACAGCTCTGCAGCCTTTAGCTATGTGGGTGAATTGCAGCTTTGTTAATTCTTATCGGAATTCACAATAATCCAACTGTTATGCTTCTCGCAAACCATAGTCACAGTATTGCGGCGTATGCAGCTCAATTCGATCACCAATCTATCGCCCTGAAGCGAAAAAAGAGCTATGCCCACGCCAAGAAAAAGCTAGCGCTGGTAATTACATGTAAAGATTAGATTCGTGCTTATCAAGGCCGAGCTCAGTTACATCAAATTCACGATAAGTTAGGTTTGGTGCAATTATTGATATCTTCCCATTACTGTATCCCTCTATCCAAATAACCCTTTCGTGGGTGTTTTATAACCCCTTTACGACGTTATCGCCGGCTTTTGTCTAAAGCCCGTGACTCGTGTTCGTGTATTTATAAAATATATTTTAAACAATGTAATCCAATTCTTACATAAAGCTCGTTAACATGTACAAGGTGTAATAAAATGTAACATAATTGTAATAGAATTGTAACAGAATTGTACTTAGAAGGCAGTTGTTATGAATATAACCAGCGAGACATATCAATTGTTGCAGCTGTTTCACATCCTTGGCACTGGCCGTGCGGCGAGCGCACAAGAGATGCGGCTAATAGAGATTTCGGTTGATGAAGTTGGTGGGCTCGCTAAGACTTATGCCATCATCGACTCGTTCATGCAGGATCAAGTCTCACGAAATGGCTATGCCGATGTGATCAGGGCAACAGCTAAATATTGCGCAGGGTTAGAGCTGAGTGATGCAGAGGTCACAGAAGTTATGGACTGGCTCCCTGTCGCGAAAGGCGAGAGCAGTTGGTCTGAGACGTTTATAGACCTAGCCGCAGACAAGGGCATACTCGGGGTCACAATTGTTGGTCGAGCGGAGATCGCTGTTCACTTTACAGAGCTGCTGGATTCTTCGGGTAAGAGTTGCTTGTCAGTTGATTTTGACACAGGTGCTACCGTGACTGGAGCGTCAGCACAGCTCAAGGAGGCATATTCAGCGCTGGCTAGGACGGTGTTTGAGACAAAGACCCAAGGAGCCATTAGCAACTTAGGGAATGAAACGCTCGTCGCTACTGACTCCGGTTCGGTCGCGGCCACTGCCCTTATCGAGCTTGATGCTCTGACTACAGGCATTGTCGTTTTTACCTCAGTTAGCGATGTGTCGGGCACGACTGAAGAGATTATTGCGGCGTATGCAGGCAACACTGCGGGGACTATTAAGGGTTTAGAAAATAAAGCGCTTACTGTCACAGGTCCAGGTTCGGTCCTGGCGACTGCGCTTACCGAGCTTGGCGCTCTGACTAGCGGCGCTGTCGACATTAGCTCCGCTACCAATGTGTCGGGCACGACCGCAGAGATTATCGCGGCGTATGCAGGCAATACTGCGGCGACTATTAAGGGTTTAGAAAATAAAGCGCTTGCTGTCACAGATTCAGGCTCGGTCGCGGCGACTGCCCTTACCGAGCTTGGCGCTCTGACTAGCGGCGCTATCGACGTTAGCTCCGCTACCAATGTGTCGGGCACGACGGCAGAGATTATCGCGGCGTATGCAGGCAATACTGCGGCGACTATTATGGGCCTAGAAAATAAAGCGCTCACTGTCACAGATTCAGGTTCGGTCGCGGCGACTGCGCTTACCGAGCTTGGCGCTCTGACTAGCGGCGCTGTCGACATTAGCTCCGCTACCAATGTGTCGGGCACGACCGCAGAGATTATCGCGGCGTATGCAGGCAATACTGCGGCGACTATT
>JBLHTH010000134.1:0-9150 GCA_047627195.1 Pseudohongiellaceae bacterium
ATCAGTTTACCTGATGGACTAACCAACGTAACTTTTAGAGCAACTGACAGTGAAGGACTCAGCTCGTCCATTATCCTAGCTGTTAATGTTATCAGCCCCACTAACCAAAATGACTGGCCGGGAACATTCGCTGGCACAGCCCCGGATATAGCGCTTAATTTAGGCTTCAATAATATTGGTATTCTTAGTGGGACTGATGGCCAGATTTATTCCTGCTTGCGGATATATAGCGCAGGCACACCTAGCAGTCTTAGTGGGTTTGCAGAATACGATATTGCGTTTAGCATAGTCGATGCCGCGCTAGGGCAACTTCAAGTAACTAAAGCCCGCCCGTTCAACCAGACCCAAGCGCTCGCCAGCGATGGTCAGCTACCCACGTGCAGCGGCATTTTCGATCTTGCTAGCAGTGAGTATACAGACACGATTCAAGCGGGAATGGCAGTCTATTCCGTTCGACTTGTCATCAGCGACCCTACAAAACTACAATTTCAAGTTTTAGAAGCAGTACTTCTTAACTAAACGCGGCCCTACTAAGAAGAAGTTCGAAAGCGGCTAACTAAGATAGCGGAGTAGCTACTCCGCTATCTTTTAAGTGATATCTAAAGCGCTAGCGTGAAACTTAGCCTCTAACAAAGCCTATCGAATGTAACTAATACCACTATCGGAGCCAGAAGCTAGTTTTGAGGTGTGACCGGCCTATACATCACCAAAAAGGTAGCGGCCAAACAATGTCTTCCGGCGCTTTCCCTAACTACAAGCATCCGGCACTTTACCTAACTACAAGCATCCGGCACTTTACCTAACTACAAGCATCCGGCGCTTTCCCTAACTACAAGCATCCGGCACTTTACCTAACTACAAGCATCCGGCACTTTACTTAACCAAAAGCAATCAGCGGTTTGCAATTGACCCGCTTGTAATTACGAACAAAAGTGCTTAATCGTCAAAACCAACAAAATGAACGAAATCTTCCAGCGGCGCACGAGTCGATTTGACGTCGTTAGCGACAAAGTCGTCACTGGGGTAACCCATAGCTATGCAAGTTAGAATGTTTTGATCTTCGGGAATATTAGCATGCTCGCGCACGACAGGTGTTTGCATAACACCTTGACCATTAATAACAGAACCAAGCCCCCGGTCCCAAGCAGCCAGTACAATAGCATGGCAAATAGCGCCCAAATCAAACTGAGCGATAGCAGCAGGTTCAAGAACCTTGTCATAGGTAAGCACAATAGACACAGGCGCATCAAATTGACGAAAACCTCGCATTACCCAATCTTGTCGCTTTTCTTTGTCATCACGGGCAATACCCATAGCTTCAAATAGCTGAACAGCGATACCCACTTGGCGATCACGATGAATCCCTGTGTAGCCTTCGTTTGTTGGGAAATCACGGGTAGGCTTAACACCGCCTAGCATTCGCTCAGTATTGCCCTGACGAATCTTATCTAGCGGCTCACCAGTGACAACATGCAAATGCCAGGGCTGGGTATTCATTGATGATGGAGCGCCCTTGGCGACTTCAAATATTTCTTCCAGGATTTTTCGCGGCACCGGATCAGGTTTATAGCCACGAACTGATCGGCGAGTACTTATGAGTGTTTCGAAATCCATAGAATTTTCCTTTACTGTTGTGATCGACAAAGCGCCGTTTTCAGTCGCTTAAAGCGAATCGTCAATTCAAGCCGGAAAAGAGTCTAGCATAGAGACCACAGCGATTTAATAGCTAGATCGTCACAGGCTCATATTGATTTTTTTATCACTGAAATTGCAGACACTGGCAAGGAAAATCCGAGGTGCTATTACGCGCAGTAGGCTACCGCTGGTGGTGGCAGCGAGACGCTAGTGGCAGGGTTGTTGGTGGAGTTAGTAGGGGGGGGGGCAGTGGTCACAGCGGCTACCATAAATTAGAAGCCAATTAACCAGTTTCACAAAGCGCTAATGAAAATCAGATAGCTGGTTTAAGTAATTTTAAACCCGCTATCTGAGTTGTTAACGGTATCGGAGCCAAGTTGAGCAGGCCGCCTATTCCACCGCGTATTTAGTTAATGCGCCACCGGCCCAGCTCAAAGAGTTTGGCCCTTCAGCAGCATAGACATTGCCGTCTGCGTCAACCGCCACTCCCTCCCCTGCAGTGCCCTGATAAACACGATCGTCTCGCTCGAAAGGAGGAATAAATCCGGTGATATGATCTTCGTCAACATGACCAATGCGAACACCGTTGCGCCAGCCTACGTGATTGGTTGGGCCGGACTCTGAGTCAATTGCGTAAAGCGTGTCATCCGCGGTAATAAACAGCCCGCTAATGCGGCCATACATATACCGAGAATCTAAATAATTTCCTTCTTGATCAAATATTTCAAGTCGGTGGTTACCACGGTCTGCAACCCAAAGACGACCTTGAGAGTCAAATGCCATGGCATGAGGAGTTCTGAATTCACCGTGGAGAACACCAATCTGCCCCCACTCTTTAAGGCGAGTACCATCGGCTGAAAATTTTATGATCCTCGCCGTTGACCCAGATGCCCGGCCCTCAGCCATGGCATCGTTACTTGTCATGCCTTGACCATTATGACCGTCAGAAACGAAAATGCTGCCATCAGGGGCCGTGATTACATCATTAGGTTGGTTAAACTGATTCGGACCGCTGCCCGGCTGCCCGGGGGTACCCAGGCTCATTAGCAACTCACCGTCAGGACTGAATTTATGCACCTGGTGGCCCTTGGTGCCGGCTTCGTTGCCGGCAAAATCAGTTACCCAAACATTACCTTGGGCATCCGCATGAATACCGTGCGGGGTAACCATAATGCCACCGCCGAAGTTAGCCAAAACCGCACCGGTGTTGCGGTCAAATTTAAATATAGGATCGACAGGATTATTGTCGCAATTCACCGGGACACCGCTGCCAAAGCTACTGGCGCCGCATCGCTCATAAGCCCAGATATTGCCGTCGATTTGATCGATATCAATACCGGCGGTGGAACCCCACTCACGGCCGGCAGGCAAATCGCCCCAGTTTGTCATTACAGTTGGCGCGGGGTTGGGCATCCCTTCTCCTGAAATAGGATTGCCTGCACCCGCCATAACAGCTACGGGCGCTGGAGTCGCTGCTTCAACAGCTGTATCAGGTGACGAACAGGCCGCTAACAGCGCGGGCAAGCAAACGCATAGTGCGGGAAGTACAATTTTCTTCGAATACATTTGGGGCTCCCTCTTATTGATTTTGATTCTAGTTTTAGTTTTAGTTCTAGTTTTGAAAAGTTCTTGCAGCATAAGAGCATGGGCCAGCCAAGTCTAGCTAGGATCACTATTATCGAGTCACCCGGGCTGTGCTGACCCAACGCGAATGGATCATAATCGAAGCCGAGGGCGACCCCCAAAGGCTCCAATTATGTCTTTGCTTTTTTAACGCACCGCCTTTATTGAATGGCCTTTATGACTTCGCGTGCCAGATCCCAGTTACTGAATCCCTGTCGACCATAGTCTAGTCCTCTACGAACAATCACTAGATCGTGAGACGGCACAATCACAGTGTACTGCCCCCGATTGCCATTGGTGGAATAGGCGTCTTTAGGGACGTCATCGCGGTCTTCTGGCACCAGCCAAAACTGACCGCCATATTGACCTCCACGGCCAACCGTTGCAGGCGCAGCGGTGCTGCTAAATTCAATCCACTGCTTCGAAATCAGTCTCTGCCCATCCCACTCTCCGCCATTGAGATACAGCAATCCAAACCGTCCTAAATCGCGGGCATTGGTATACACCTGACTGCTGAGAATAAAGTCACCAAAGCGATCAGTACTGATAAGTGTATTGCGCATGCCTATCTTGTCCAGCAGTGCTTTGCGAGGATATTCTGCGTAGGCTTTTTCACCGCCGAGGGCCAGCTTCATGGCATAAACGGCTAGCAAGGTATCGTAGTTTTCATAATCCCAGTACGTGCCTGGTTCACGAATCAAGGCACGGCTGCGAGCACCGGCCACTGAACTTGCGCCAGCCCAATAGGATAAACCCGAGCCGGTCGCATATTCCATTGTGCTATTGTCAATAGTTTCCAAGCCGCTGGACATATTGAGCACATGACGAAGGGTTATGTCGTTACGCGGGTCTGTCTCCAAAGAACGGTTTTCTGGATACCAATCAAAACCCAGCGGCTCATCCAGCGACATTTTGCCATCGTCTACCAGCATACCAATGAGAGCAGAAGCGATACTTTTAGCAGTAGACCAAGTTCGCGTTCGAGTCGTCATGTCGATGCCGGCGCCATAACGCTCATGAATTATTTCGCCTTTATAAACTACCAGCAAACTGAGGGTATCCTGCTCTGGCGTGTCACGATCAAATGCCCAGTCTGACGCGGCCAGCAGAGCCTCTTGATCTATATTGCCAGGTAATTCTTTATCGGTAACAAGGTCACCGTTAGGCCAAGGGATCTGAGCGGGATCGCCTGCAGGTAAAGGCAAGGTCAACTCTGGCAATTCATCAATATCAGCGAGGGTTTGGTCTGGCGGTAGCACTACACAGCCAATGCCTTCACGAAAAACCGCCCGCATAATTGGCACTGCGCCAAGTAATCCTACCTCGACAGCTTGCCTCTGTCTGTCGACTTTGTAGTCACCGCCCTGCGCATCACCTATCGGATTGCGCAAAAACGCTAACTCTTGCTGAAAAACTTGCTCTAGGCTGCGGCCGCCAGTAAACAGACCATTGCACATGAACACGGCCTGCTGGCCGCGCTGGACCATCGCTCGTTGCGGCTGCCAGTAGTCGTAGCTTTCTGTCTGCTGTGCGTTAGCTGCGACTGGCAAGCTTAAGATAAATAAAAAGAGTAGTAGTGGTTTGCTTCGCATTGGTAATCCCCCAAAATGAGTGCAAATAATATACCTCAGTTCCAACAGAATCGCGCCTTAAACTACTATTTACATAATCGCTAAGCCCACGCCCTAGCGAACCTTTGAAATGAAAGGATAGCTTTTTTGGAACAATACAATTCTCGTTTAGGCCAAAAATATGGCTCAATTCAAGTAGATTTTACTGTCAGGCTAATGTTTCGAAACAAGAGCCAAGCGAAAATTCATAGGACAAAAAAAGAGGCCATCAGGCCCCTTTTCAGTAATACAAGAACGCTAGCAGCAGATTAAACTTTACTAACAGCTGCAGCCACGCTAGCTAATGCATCTTGAACCACAATACGTGAAGAACCAAGATTCATTCGCATATGCCCTTGCCCGCCGGCGCTGTAGTTGGAACCAGGATTCATATAGACACCAGCATTTTCCACTAACCAATCTTGAAAATAGTGTTCGGGGCTAGATTTTCCATTGCGAATTGCCATCTCGCTAGCATCGATAGATTCAATCACGGAACTAAAATCAATCCACGATAAATAAGTACCCTGTGCCTTGGTGACACTAACGCCTGGCATTTTGGCTACAGCGTTTTCGACGATTTTATGATTATTATCCAAATAAGGCATAACCTGATCAAACCAATCAGCGCCATGACGATAGGCCGCCTCATTCGCCACTACACCCAAGGTACTTAAGTCTCCGCGATGATGCTGCTTAATTCGGCTTAACAGCACTGGGTTTGTAGTGTAGAAATAAGCATTCTTCATTCCTGCCAGATTGAAAGTTTTGCTTACCGCATTAAACGTAATGCTGTTATCGACTACCGCCTTATCCGGCAAGCTTGCAAACGGCACATAGCTATGGCCATCACGAACAATGTCCGAGTGAATCTCATCAGAGAGCACCACAATTTGTTTTTCTAAGCAAAGCCGCCCTATGCGTAACAGATCTTCTTTTGACCACACGTTGCCAGTCGGGTTCTGTGGATTACAAACAATCATGGCATGGGTATCTGGCGTCATTTTCGATTCCAGGTCTGCCCAATCGACTTCATAGGTGCCATTTTTATAAATCATCTCGCTTTGAGTTTGAATGACTTGAGTATGACGACAATGGTAGGGAAACCCATCATAGGTGGGTGTGAGCATAAGGACTTTAGTTCCCTTTGGCGCGAAGCTTCTTAGTGCCGCAATAACGCCTGGGTAAACTCCGTCAGATACAACTACTGATTCTGGATCCAACTCAAGATCATGGCGCTGACCATTCCACTGCACAATAGCATCGCGCAGTGAGTCGGTGCTGCTCATATAGCCCCAGTTGTGGTGCTGGCATCGCTCCATTAAAGCATCGGTGATACAAGGAGCAGCTTCAAAATCCATAGTGGCAACACCCATGGCGTATTTTACTTGGCCCTCAGTATAAAGTTTCGGCGGGCTGTCCCAACGTGAGCAATTACTGCCAACGCGATTGTAAACAGTATCAAAGTCGTAGAGACCATTGCGCATACGGGTGGGGGATTGCGCTGTTGCAACGGTGGCCCCGGTTGCTATTGCACCTGTGGCGCCTGCAAGCGCGGTCATGCCAGCACTCTTAATGAAATTTCTTCTGTTTAACCCGACGTTTTTTGACATCGTTATCTCCTCACTTTAGTTGTGCAAAAATATGCAAAGCTGTGCTTTTAATTATTCTTGTGGGTCACAGGCGAACCTTGCAGCAGTAACTTCCTAGAGGGAAATCCAATAAGGATAAACCCAATATTGCACTTACACTGGAGCAAATACAGGTTAGTTTAGTCGTTAATTATCCTCTTTCTTTGTACTGATTTGAAATAGAAGGCGCTTATCTGAAAAGGTGCCATCGATACTGTTTTCACTAAATTTTGTTTAGCTTAATTGTTTAACTTAACTCAACACTCGGCGAAAGACCTCCACCGCTTTTCCCATTTCTTCTCGGCTACCCAAAGAAATACGGCAGTGAGTGTCCTGCAGAGGTGGAAAGTCTCTACCAACAGAAATGCCATTTTCAATACAAGCCGCTCGAACAACGCTAGCAGGTCGTTTTAAATTGGGGAAGATATGATTGGTATGTGACTCGGGCACATCAAAACCCAGATCGTTAAGAGCCCCTACGGTAAAAGCTCTAATTTCAGCATTTTCCTGCCTCTCCCAAGCGATATGATCGGCGTCTTCAAACGCAGTCAGTGCGGCTATCGCAGCAATCATGTTGACATCGCCCATGCCCCAAGCGCTGTTAATTTCTTCTAAGGTGGCAGCATCCGCTAAACCATAACCGACTCGCAGTCCCGCCATGCCATGGGCTTTGGAAAATGTTCTGGCGATAATGACATTGCTAAATTCTTTAGCTAAAGGCAAAGCTGTTTTCATCATCGAGGCATCGACGTAGTCAATGTACGCTTCATCTACTAATATTTTAGTAGTAGGCGAGCGCCGCACTATTTCTCTAATCGCGACTTCCATTGCTGCAGGGCCGTGAACAGTACCAGAAGGGTTGTTAGGATTACATAGATACACCATACCTGCGCCACTGGACGCGGCAACCATTGCGTCGAGATCAATATTAAAGTGACTGTCCAGTGGTATTACTTTTACCGCCGCACCGATTTGCCGAGCCATCTGTTCTGATGTAGTAAAGGAAGGTGCTGCTGTTACTAATGGCTTATCCGCACTACAGAACGCGCGAACCGTGCCTTGCAGTATGGGAGTCGAACCTGTGGACATAAGAATATTATCAGCACCAACGTCAAAATGGTCGACGATACTGGCCTGCAATTCGGTTAAATAATCCGGAGCATAGCCGCGGCCGATGCGCTTGCTGATCGCCGAATGAATGGCTTGCATTGTTTTTGGACCTGGCCCACGTGCGCTCTCGTTTTGATTAAGCTGGATGATGCCACCATCGAAAACTCCGGCCATGGCCGCTTGTCGAGTTTGCGCGTTGATGATCGGACTTAAAAGGCTAGTTCCAGATATAACGCCGACTGCCGTGCCTAAGCCAACATTTTGGATAAAACCGCGACGGGTGAATTTCATACGATACCCCTTGTTAATGTTTTTTTCACAAAGAGCCCAAAACTATTGGCATCCTGCACAACAGGGTTCTTTTTATAATTATCGGTTATCTGCTGCCATCATACTGCCGAAAAGTTCAAAAATGCAAAGAGAAAAGGCAGGTTTTTGACCGAAAAAATCTTACAGTGGCCAGTCATACGCAGAATCAACGCTCTCAATCGACTCTTGTCGCCTTCAACATCGATAATACAAGCAAAAAAGGCATAGAACCCGATCCTCATCCCCCTATTTTTTCAGTTAAGAGTTTCAGTTACGCTACAGTTGAAAATTCGGACCTTGTACTTTCGATAGCTTGAGCTTTCTTTTGCTTAAAATATGCCATCGAAATTATCCGCTAACTAGTTAAGCAGCCGCTTTGGAGGAAACGCCTTTGCCGCTCAACCTGAGCTTTAGCTTTTTGGCAGAATTGGAGTTCAAGTCGACTTTAGGCCCTGTTGAGATTATTTTGGTCTAAGCGCCAGCGCAGCAAATCAATTCGGTCTTGGCCAAAAAAGGGTTCGTTATTGAACACATAAGTTGGAACTCCCCAGTGACCAGCAACTTCCAAAGCATCCTGATTAGCATTGATTTCTTCTAAGTGATTGCCATTTTCAATGCTGGCTCTGAGCACAGCCAAATCGAGCCCCGCATCACTCACTGCTTTAGAAAAATGATCGCCTTTGTTCCAGTCTTTGGTACCACCAAAGATGAGATGAGAAACATGCTTGGCAAATTCAATACCTTTACCTTGACGCTGAGCCTCAACTCCTAATTTGGTTAACTCATGTATCAGTGGCTGCTCTTTCGCGATTTCATAGGTTTCCAAGTTTTGAGTAATTGGGTCCGGCCTTGGCCAGTGATTGGCCATTCCTAGAAATTCCGCGCGCCTCACCCAATCGAGACCAATATAGCGAGCACGTTTTGCATTTGATGGATCAAAAAATTCAGGATTACGCACTGCAATAGGAAACACCGGCCGCAGATTTACATCAACATCATAGTCCTGCTTAAGCTTAAGCATGTCAGGGGTGGCTAGATAGGAATATGGACTTCTAAAAGAAAAATATACATCTACGGCATACATTTTTTTGCTCCAATTTTTGATTCTATTTATAGGTCAGGTCTACTGGTAGACTTGCCACAAAAACAGTTACATAAATAATTTAGTATTATAAAGAATTTGGCTCAGCCCTTCGCTAGCGTCCATTACTGATCCGGTTCTATAAATAGTT
>JBLHTH010000135.1:0-9147 GCA_047627195.1 Pseudohongiellaceae bacterium
TGATTTCGCACGACTTTTCAGGGCACACAGACACCGCAGAGGAACGCGCACTGGCATACACTCGATAGTTGCCGTAATCTTCCTCAATCTAATTTAGGCTGCATGCCCGATCGAGCATGCATAGTTTTGCTGGGGAATTAAAGATGAAAAAGCTAGCTGGCATCGCTCTACTTACGATTATAGCAAATTCTGGTTTGGCTCAGACGAATCCTATCGATACTGTTCGCCCTGATGCGCCTGAATTGGCGCAATTTGGCAGCTATACTATCGGTGTTCGCACAGTCGAGGTTGCGGACTCTAGCCGTATCGACATTTTAAACACTCCCCGTGATGGTGATTCGGTCTTGTATGATCGCCTGCTGACCCTGGAAATTTGGTATCCGGCGCAGTTAGAAAGCGATCAGTCCGCTGGCGGAGAATACCAAGCAATCACTCGAAACCCTGAGATCACCGCTACGCTCACTGGCAAAGCTGTTCGCGATGCCAAACCCCTCACCGCTGATGGTAAATTTCCATTGGTGATAATTTCCCATGGCTATCCTGGTAACCGTTATTTGCTGAGCCACTTGGGCGAAAACTTGGCCAGCAAAGGCTATGTCGTCGCCTCTATCGACCACACGGATAGTACCTATGATGATCAAAAGGCATTCGCTAGCACGCTCTACAACCGGCCCTTGGATCAGCGTTTCGTGCTCGATACTATGGCTGGTTTTAGCGAGGACTCAGGCCATTTTCTAAGTGGTATTTTGGATGCTAATACCACAGCGGTTGTCGGTTACTCAATGGGCGGCTATGGCTTGGTTAATAATCTTGGTGGCGGTTATACAGATGAAATTATTGGTTCATTAATAGCACCGCCCAATGAACTTTTAAACGAGCATGCAACAAGAAATCCAGAGTATCGAAGCTCACTTGATCCGCGGATTAAAGCCGGTGTCGCGGTAGCGCCCTGGGGTATGAACGCTAATTTCTGGGCAGCTGAAGATCTAGCTGGAATTTCTGTTCCAGCGCTTTATATTGCCGGCGATGCCGATACCGTTGCAGGCTATGAGAATGGTCCGCGAGCAATTTACGAGCATGCAACCGGCAGTGATCGATACTTACTTACCTTTAAAAATGCGGGTCACAATGCAGCCGCCCCTTATCCTCTGCCATTAGAGCTATTGAATAGCGAAGACCAAACCGGAGCTAGCCACTATACCGATCCAGTTTGGGATACGGTCCGCATGAATAATATTTTGGGCCATTTTGTAACAGCCTATCTTGATCTACATTTAAAAGGCGATGAGTCGAAACTGGAATATTTGGATTTAGTTCCTGATGGCGCGGACGGAAAATACTCTGTATCCAGCGGTCAAGAAAAAGCTGATCATAGCTATTGGAAAGGTTTTGGTTCAGGCACCGCGGTTGGACTCAAACTAGAACACTTAAGCAAAGGCCAGTAAATCAATAGGCCAGTAAATCAATAGGCCAGTAAATTAACAGGCCAATAAACCCTGAGAGAGCACTACGAGCAATCTTATTGCTCTTTCAGTTTTTGGAATGAAAAACTCGGCTGTTACTTAACTGCTTTCTGATCACCCTTAAACTTCTCTTCTCTTCTCTTCTCTTCTCTACGAGCGCCGGCTAAAACACCTGTCATCGAATAGTTACCTTCATGACAGGCCACCTCGAAAATAAGTTGGTCGGGACTGCGAAGGACAATGGTCCTCTCTACTGTGAAGTGCTGGGTATAGGCGAGAGGGTCATTGACGGTGTACCCGTAAACTTTTTTAGTGTCGCTAACTCTTTTGAATCTTTCAGTGAGTTCAAACTGCTCTGACATAGCGATTAGAAAATTAGAGTGCTCGGGCCGGAAATTGACGGTATGCACGACTAGAGTGTCGTCCTGCCAATACCCTATTGAGTCTCCCATCCAGTAGTTAAAGTCATTGCTATCATGACTGCCTGAGAGTCTTATAATTCGGGCATCGTGATTCATTTCAGTCATGATCATGACGTAGTCGCCAGTCTGTACTATTTGTAAATTCGCGTTCCATGGCATGGGGTATAGTGAGGGAACCGCCAACCCGCCATTGAGACATCTCTCGCTTGCGTCTTGAGCTTCTGGAGCGTCATAATTTTCGATGCCTCTCGCCTTGCGGTCATCGTGAAAGTCATTAAAACCTTCATTGCTTGGAATCTGCCCATTAGCTGGATCTATAGCCAAAGAGGTTCTGTATTCACCGTTAACGCGGGTTAGTGAATTCCTCTTGGTGGCAAAATTAAAGTCTGCTTCGAAACCAATATAGGCCCCTATCTCCGGGGCGGGTCTATTTGGGTCAAGAGGCAGGTCTTGCGCTATGTTGGTTTGGCGCAGGTCCTCTTCAACTTTTTTTGCTTCCTCGAGGCTTTAGGTTTTTTGGTCACCTAGTTCGGCTGGTCTGGAGACGGGCGTGTTAGTGCCAAAGTGCCAAAGTACCAAACACCCTGCAGGTCAGATTGTCTGTGTTCAGTTAGGGGGGGAGACCCACTGGGATTGAGCGAACGCTGTACTAGCGAGGCTCAGATAGCTTATGCAAAGAAGTGTTTTAGCCGGTTGCAGGGTGCGCAGCATCGCAAAGCATCCTTAATGAATAAAAGTTTTAAGCTGCACAGCTTGAGGGCTGGCAACCGAACAGTGGATTAACACTGTTCGATTTTTTGCATTAAAAGAAGGATGCTTCGCGAAAAAGTTACGCTATAACTAAGACAAGGGCTTTACGGCTAGCCTGATGGGCATCACATTGATATCCTCCCAAACACTCTCTTTTACATAGGGATCGTTAACCAGCCAAGCATCTAACTCCTCTGGAGTCTCAAAATCCACATAGAGCGTGGAGCCAATCATATTTCCATCATCATCGAGAATTGCGCCACCGGCAATAATATTTCCTGATTCTTTTAATACAGCCGCTTCTGCAAGATGAGCAGGACGGGCCGCCATTCTGCGCTCGCTAGCCTTTTCGTCGGTACCATCGAATGCGGTGATTTGATATTGCATGAAGTGCTCCTGTTTATTATCTTTTGTGAGTATTAGTAGATTGTAATGAGTCTGTTTAATTTTGCGACAGCCGATGCATTAATACTGACGACACCCTCAAGCAATTCAATAGCTTCATCATGTTTGGCGTCTATATTGCGGTCGAGGCCTTGCTTCACAGCAGAAAGTTGAGCTGCGGCTGTGCGTGAGAACATCAGGGGTAGACGCCGCAGTATAAAAAAGATTTAAAGCGTATTTTAATCTCCTCAGGCTGCCTAGCATTTTTAGAAGGTTAGCGTGGCTTTACAATTTAAATTCAGCTGCTAAGTCTAGAAATACTGGAATCAATGAGCTGACTAGGAGAGCAGCCATGGTGATGTTGAAGGCTCTTACTGTAGCAGGTTTCTGCAAAAAGCGTTTTAGTGCTGAGCCAAACCAAAGCCATAGCATGATGCAGGGCGATCCAAAAATCAAAAAAATCAGGGAAATGATTAGAACTTGCAGACCGTAGCTGTCTGATACGACGGTGTAGGTAGCTGTGGCTCCTACCGCTAATACCCAAGCTTTTGGATTCACCCATTGGAAGGCGGCAGCTTGTATAAAAGTGAATGGTTTGGCATTAGAGTCCATTGCAGTGTTTATAGGTGCGGTAGCTATTTTGTAGGCTAAAAAGCACAGATAACTAGCACCTACAACCTTCAATAAAGTATGCAGTATCGGCAGCTGCTCGAACAAGCTAGCTAAGCCAAGTCCCACCGCTAAAACCATAGCGGAAAAACCAAAAACGATACCAAAGTAATGTGGAAGGCTTCGTCGAACGCCGTAATTGAGCCCCGATGTCATTATCATGGTGTTGTTAGGGCCGGGGGTCACGCAGGTAGCAATGGCAAATAAAATTATCGAGGTGTATTCCAAAACTGACTCTTTTTTAGTTGTTGTTAAGGCGTAAGTTAGGTTGAAGATAAGGGCTAATACTCTTACTTTCTAATTAAAGCGTAGCACCTCGATTGCTCTGTTTCTTCAGCGTCTCAAGAAAATTTCTCATTTCCACCACCCGCGTTTCTGCCATGGTTTTCGCTGCTTGAGTTTTTAACGATACGGGCAATTGCTCGCTAAAGTTCTCTAGGGTAGCGACTGCGGTTTGTAAATCGCTCGCCCATGGGTGGCGAGTGGACAGTGAGAGAATTCTAGTAATGCCAATGATGCCTAAAAAATCCAAAGTATCGGCATCATGCAAAACTATCGCCGTGTTGTTGTCTGGAACCTCGGCATAAAACATATGGGCTAGGATGGCAGTCTTTACATCAGCAATTTTTTTGATGGGAAAATTTGTTGAATTCAGTACTGATTCAATATTCCCGGTTGCGGTTTGGGAATGCTCTGCATCAGAAACCATATAGGGTTCGAACACGCCCATATCGTGAAGAAATGCAGCTGCAAATAAAACGTCGTTGTCTATCTGCAAAGAATCAGCGCCGGCAAGTTCAATTCCTAACAAGTAGTTTCTTTCATAGTGCTCAACTCCCCAGGCCGTATGAACCAAGTTCTCTTTAGCGAATTCATAGACTGCGACTTTCCAAGTTGCATCCAATGCGATGCCGGATTTGCTTACAGGCTGGGCAAGAGCAAATGAGCTGCACAAGGATAAGACGATAACCGTTAAGATTGATTCTCTAATGTTCATGATTTTCTAGTGCCCATTGGCCATTTTGAGAGGATTAAATTAGCATATTTGATCTTTTAAAACTGCTTTTTAGATGAGTTAACAAGCAAGCTGGCTGACATCAACAGCATATAATTGTGCCTAGTATTGACCAGCGAGTGCCGGTAGACTGCCGCGATGATTATTACTGCATTGACCCCAATTTTCGCTATTATTTTGGTCGGTTTTGGCTTGAGCCGATTGCCCACATCGACGCGAGCAGGCTGGGCTGAAATTGAACGTCTCACGTACTACTTGTTCTTCCCTTCGCTATTGGTTCTGCGGCTTTCTGAATCAAATTTTCGCTGGGATGAGATTAGTGAGTTAGGCTTAGTTATCGGACTTGGACTGCTGGTGATAACTGTGCTGATTGTAGGCCTAAGAAAGTTCATTGCTAAAGATCTTAGCAGCATGAGTTCGATCTATCAGGGCAGTATTCGCTTCAATACCTATATCGGACTGGCCACCATTGATTTGCTATTTGGCGACAAGGGGCTGACAACCGCTGCCCTTTGTCTTGCCGTATATATCCCCCTCGTAAATATTTTGAGTGTTATCTCCCTTAGTTTGCAAGGAGAGACTGGGGCTAAGCGAGTTTATATGATGGTGGGCTCGGTTTTAAGTAACCCTTTGGTGGTTGCTTGCGCGATCGGCTGTGCCATTAGCTATAATAATCTGTCGATGCCGCCTTTGCTCGAATCGTTGCTTGAAATTCTTAGTCAGCCAGCTCTGCCGCTGGGCTTGATTGCTGTTGGTGCAGGCATTCGCTTTATAAGCATCGGCGAGCAAAGTTGGCAGCTCGTAGTCGCCTCACTTAACAAGCTGGTGGTTTTCCCGACCATTATATTGCTGTGCTGTATACTAATGGACTTGAACTCACATACTGCAACGGTATTGGTACTGCTTACCGCATTGCCGGCTCCGCCCTCCGCTTATATATTGGCGCGGCAGCTAGGAGGAAATGAGAGCTTGATGGCTAACATAATCACCTGTCAGACTTTGGCGGCCTTTTTTATGATTCCAGTCTGGATAGAAATGACCCAGCGATTTCTTTGATACGGGCCTTAAACGCCGGTATGCAAAACTAAAACTCTGCTGTTGGCGTTTACGCTATGACAACTTCCTCATACTATTGAACTTAGTCAGTGTGTTTGCCCTATGCCCGAAGGACCAGAAATACGACTTGCCGCTGATAAGATAGCCAAAGTGCTCGTCGATAAACCTATTGAATCTTTTTTTTTCGGGTTGCCAGATTTACATCGTTTCGAAGACGAGCTTGCATCGAGCTACGTAATTGCCATAGAGACCAGAGGCAAGGCAATGTTGACTCACTTCGCCAACGGCCTAACTGTGTATTCTCACAATCAACTCTATGGTCGGTGGTATGTCGTTAAAAGAGATCACTTGCCATCGACAGGTCGTTCTTTGCGAATGGCAATACACACAGCCGACCATAGTGCCCTTTTATACAGCGCCTCGGATATTAGTGTTTGGGAAACGCCCGGCCTTTTAGAGCATCCCTTTTTGGCGAAGCTTGGCCCCGATATATTGAGTGAGGATTTGACATGGCGGCAGGTTGCACGTCTTTTGTCATCGCTTAAGTTTCGTAATCGCGGGGTCGGCGCTTTTTATCTCGATCAAAGCTTCGTAGCTGGAATAGGTAACTATCTGCGCTCTGAAATTCTTTTCTTTGCTAAGGTTCACCCCTGGGCCAAGCCGAGCCAGCTAAGCACGAAGCAGTTGAATCTGCTTGCCAAAGCGACGCTGGAAGTTTCCCGGCGCAGCTATAAAACCAAAGGCCTTACAAATTTAGCTTCTAGAGTAAATGAATTGAAGAAGATGGGGCTGACCCGAAGTCAATTTCGCCACGCGGTGTTCGCAAGGCAGTCGCAGGCCTGCTATGACTGCGGCAGCGACATCATTAAAGATAATGTGGCATCAAGACGGCTTTACTGGTGTCCGGCATGTCAATATGAAACGAGTGAAAGTTTATGATCCCTGGGCAGAAGGATTTTCTATTTGTGCCTTTGGGCGGATGTGGCGAGATTGGTATGAACCTAAATTTGTTCGGCCATGCTGGCCAATGGCTGATGGTGGACTGTGGGATCACTTTTGAGAAAGATGAAGCCAATCCGGGTTCCGGCAATCGAGTTGAAATGCCTGACCCAATATTTATTAGTAACCGCAGCGACGCGCTAGTTGGGCTGATAGCTACACACGCTCACGAAGACCACATAGGTGCAATTGCTCATCTCTGGCCACAGTTAAAGTGTCCAATTTACACCACGCCCTTCACCCGCAATGTACTGCTTCGAAAGCTAAGAGAGAAAGGGATTGATGCGCCTATTGTGACTGTTCAGGAGGGCGAGACAATCACTCTAGGCGGGTTTACCGTTACTTGGGTTCCTATCACTCACTCAACTGTAGAAACCAATGCGCTGCTCATTCAGACCTCCGCAGGGCGGGTGCTGCATACTGCAGATTGGAAAATAGATTCAGCGCCAATTGTCGGCCGGGCTTTCGAGCCTGATGTCTATCGCCGTTTAGGCCGCGATGGTATTGATGCAGTAGTGTGCGATTCAACTAACGCAAACCAGCCCGGCCATTCCTTTTCCGAATCAGAATTATTTGACGGATTGCTCGATGCTGTTAATGGCTCCACCGGGCGCGTGGTGGTAGGTTGTTTTTCTAGCAATATTGCGCGTCTGCAAACCTTAGGTCATGTCGCAGAAGTCTCAGGGCGCTACATAGGGGTGATAGGTCGATCGATAGAGGCCATGGTGAGAAACGCCAGAATGGCTGGCTATTTAAAAGAGCATTTCAATTTGGTGGATTCTTTTAATTTAGGTTATCTGTTGCCGAATGAAGTGTTGGCAGTTGCGACAGGCTCTCAAGGAGAGGCGCGAGCGGCACTGAGACGATTGGCCACGGATACTCATCCCGATATCAGTTTAGCGGCAGGAGACCACGTTATCTTCAGTGCGAAAACCATCCCGGGCAACGAAGCGGATGTGGGCAGGCTGGTCGCCGCTTTGGAAAGCAAGGGGGTGAAGGTTACTCAGTCAGAAACCAGCGTAAAACCAATTCATGCTTCAGGGCATCCTTATAAAGAAGAGCTTAGGCAAATGTACCAATGGATAAAGCCCCGAATAGCAATTCCTGTGCACGGGGAAGCAATTCACATGAAATGTAATGCACAGATAGCCAAGTCGTGTGATGTTCCGATACAGCTGACCGGGCGCAATGGTGATGTGTTTGATATCGTCGCTGGGAAAAAACTGAAAGAGCGAGTGCCAGTTGGTCGGCTCTGGTTAGACGACTCAAAGGCGGAGGCGGTGTTGGCCAAGGTCAAGTAGCTAATGTCAGTAAATAGTGTCAGTGGTTAAGGTCCGCAGTAAAGGTGAGCAGTTAAGATAGTTTAACTAAGGAGCAGAAACCGTGTTTTAAACTGATCACCATAGAATAAGGCTGACAACGCAGCCGGTCATCAGGGTCGCAACGTTACCCAGTATCAATGCCGTAAATGTAACATCGACTACCTCTTTCCTGCGCTCTGGTAGGATTGCCACTAGACCGGCTATGATAATTCCGCTGCTCGCTATATTAGCGAATCCACATAAACTGTAGGCGATTACTACAGTTTCTTTAGGGGTGAAGCTTGTAACATCGGCCAGCGCCAAATAACTAACGAACTCATTCAGGAATATTTTTGTTCCCATAAGCTCTCCCGCCAGCATAGCTTTGTCCCAGTCGAAACCCACTAACCACATTATCGGGCGTAATACGAATCCAAATATCACTCCAATTGATAGGTTGGGGTTTAAAAGGGTGAGCAGGTCGTCCAGCAAATAGATAAATGCAAAAAGGACGATGATAATAGCGACAATCGAAATAATCATTTTTACAGCATCATCTACTGCATCTAAAAGCGCTTCTATCCAGGTTTTGTCCGAGCGTGGTATGCCGTTTACGTCCAGATCTGAGTCTGCTGTTGGCGAAAATATATGTGCAAGAGTGAGTGCTGCCGGCACGCTAATAAGCGAGGCCGTCAAAAGGTGTTGCAGAGCGCCTGGAAGGGTCTGCTCCAGTACGCTTGCGTACAAAATGATGACGCTGCCGGCAATAGTCGACATCGAACAAACAATTAAGGCGAGTAGCTCGCCTCTGGAGAGTCTGTTCAAATAAGGCTTTATGACTAGCGGAGCTTCTATCGTGCCGAAGAAGATAGTTGCTGCGGCACCTAAGCCAAGTGCGCCGGAAAGGCCAAAAGCGCGTTTCAAACCCTTGCCAATTAACTCAACAAAAAAACTCAAAATCCCGAAATGAAACAGCAGGGCTGATAAAACAGTGACAACCAAGATCAACGGTAATACTTGAAATGCGATGATGAAACTGTTTTCCGCACTGGCAACATCAAAGGGGGCGGGGCCTCCGGCAACGTAGC
>JBLHTH010000136.1:0-9114 GCA_047627195.1 Pseudohongiellaceae bacterium
AAATTTTTCTGATTATCGCTTCACTTGTGGTCACACTCACCAGCCAAAGCTTTATAAATCGAGGCTTGCAGGCTATCTTGGTCAATGCTACGTTCGGCTCCAGCGCTTAATTTTTGCGCCCGCTAACAATTCCCACTAGCAGATAAATAAGCCCGAGACACGGCAATTAAACGACAGCAAAGCCTATTTACAAGTTTAGCGATTTTGACAACATTCATCGGCGCTTTAATTTAGTATATTATAAATCTAACAGACAACCTCTAAGGCAATAGGCCTGCCATTTGAATTTGCCCAACACACCCATCTGAGACAGCAGCCCCTCTATGCAAAAACCCTTGATAACCGGCCCCACCTCACACAACTACTTTTCTCAGCGGCTTAGGCTGCACTATGTAGAGTGGGGTAACCCAGATGCCCCACTAATGCTGCTAATTCATGGCGGCCGTGATCACTGTCGAAATTGGGATTGGGTTGCAGAGCGTTTTCGTGACGACTACCACATCATCGCCCCAGACCTGCGCGGCCATGGTGACAGCGAATGGATGATTGGCGGAACCTATACCCAATTGGATTACGCTTACGACATCGCCCAGCTGTTGCATCAAAGAGACGCAAGTGAAGTAACAATTATTGGGCATTCTTTGGGTGGCTCGATCGCTTTACAATATACGTCATTGCATCCAGAGAAAGTGAAAAAACTCGTCGCCATCGAAGGCATGGGACCATCCCCTACCATGGCGGCGAAAACAGCGGACAAACCATTAAGTGGCCGTATTCATGAATGGATGAATGGCCTGCGTAAAGCATCTGGACGCCTGCCACGGCGCTACCCTACCCTTGAAGATGCGTTCCAACGTATGCAAGAAGAAAACCCACATTTATCTGAAACACAAGCGCGGCACTTAACAGTTCATGGCAGCAACCAAAATGAAGACAGCACCTATAGCTGGAAGTTCGATAATTACGTTCGTTTCTTTGCCTTTAGCGGTCTGCCTCTTACGCAGCAACGAGCGCTGCTCGGTGAAATAACCTGCCCAACATTACTAGTGCGAGGCAAAGAATCTTGGGCTTCAGATCCAGTTGCCGATGGGCGTACCAAAAGCTTCAACTGTCCGGTAGAAGTCGAAGCTTTTGAGAAAGCTGGCCATTGGGTCCATCACGATCAGCTCGAGGGGTTTGTAGACCGCGTCAAAACGTTTCTAGCAGACGAATCTTTTTCTTAACAAGCCAAGAGATATCGCATGTACTACATAAAGCTCGTAGCGGGCACTTTATTAGGCTTTGCCACTTGGACGGTGTTCGTTTTCGTTGGTGCTTTCTATGGCTGGTGGATGACCCCAATTGCCGCTCCAGATGACTCAGCCGAGTTTTTCAGAAAAGCTACTACGATCATAGAAGCCCAAAACCTTGGCAATATAGCAATGGTGTTAATCGAAGACGGTAAAATAACCGGCGAGTTCTATTCGCGGCTAAAAGAAGCAGTGAACGAGAATACCGTTTTTTCAACCGCTTCAATGAGCAAATGGTTTACCGCCAATGCTGTAATGACATTAGTCGAGGAAGATCGAATCAGCCTCGATGATCCGGTCGAGCGCCATTTAAGTCGCTGGCAACTTCCCGCCAGCCAATTCGACAATTCCAAAGTCACTATTCGCAGACTACTTAGTCATACCGCCGGTTTAAATGATGGCCTAGGTTTTGGCGATTACGAGTCCAGCGAACGACTCCCCAGCTTGGAAGAATCATTGACTAACCCACGCGCGGCTAACGGCGATAAAGTAGATTTTGCCGTACAAAGACCACCGGGGGACGGCTTCACCTATTCCGGTGGCAGTTATTTGATTTTAGAACTGCTGGTCGAGGAAGTCACGGGAATGACTTTCGCAGCGTATATGCAAAACACCTTTTTCGACCCTTTAGGAATGACTCGCTCCGGTTACAATTTTATCGGGGAAATTGAAAACAACGCCGGCTCCTATGACCGAGACGGAGAACCGGCCGTGCTTTATAAGTATGCGTCCAATGCGGCTACTGCTTTTTCAACGTCGACTGCCGATCTCGCAAAATTTGTCATGGCTCAGCTTCCAGAAAACCAAACCAGCGCCATATTATCGCAACCTACAATCGCTAATATGCGCCAACCCCATGGCAGAACTTTTGGCGCTGATATCTGGGGTTTAGGCACAATTCTCTATGCGCCTACTGATAGCGGTGATTTTTTGTTTGGCCACGACGGCGGTAACGATCCAGCCATCAACAGTACTGCTCGCATCAATCCAGATAATAGTGACGCCATCATAGTCTTAGAAACAGGACACCTTTCACTAGCTACTAACATAGGATCGCAGTGGGTGCTTTGGCAGACTGGCGTTCCAGATGTACTGGATTCAGATTCAGTGATCAAGAGCATGCTACTACCGTTATCTATCGGGCTATTCTTGATATTGCTTGCTTCGGGGTACGCTGGGTTCCGGCACTCCCGTCACCGGTAAAAATTAAAATCGGTTTGCTTATGGTATTGCCGAGGTTCAATGTGGGGAAATGCTCTGCGCTTTTTTAACTCTCCTTTTAGCGCTCCTCGTAACGCCTTTACTAAGCTATTCGGTTTTAACGTAAGCCCTTATACTCGCCATGACATTCCTGATGGCAGCAATTTACTCAACCCGATTGCCATTACAGGAAAAGTCATTGATGTTGAATGAAGAAACCCTCACCCAGCTTTTCATAATGACGCAGACACTATCAGCGCAGGCACTAAACCAGGTATGGACTGTGCAAGCTGACACACCTGAATAAAGGACTGAATTGAAAATCCTTGCCAGCGATATCAGCCGTTTTACTAGTACTCTACACATCCAAACACAGCAGTAGCACAAACTGCCTAGACATTGGTTTGAATATCACTGGCTATTTTTGTCGGACTGATTTGTTAATCAACCAATTGCAGGCCTGCCTTAATGAACTGAAATTTGGCCAATAAAAAAGCAGCAAGGAAAACACATTTCCCTTACTGCCTTTTGCATACTAAGCAGTTAAACAATCAAACAACAATGTTCGAATCAACTTAAGCTAGCGACGACTCTATCGGTAGGGAGCGAACTCGCTTACCCGTAGCTGCAAAAATTGCATTGGTGAGTGCCGGCATGCTTGGCGGCACTGCTGGCTCACCGATACCACCTGGCGCCTCATCGTTATCGATAATATGAATTGCCATAGCAGGAACCTCAGCCATGTGCATAAGCTTGTAGGTGTCGAAGTTAGACTGAACCACCCGGCCTTCTTCAATTTTAATCCCACCGCGAAGAGCTGCAGTCAGGCCATCGATCATGGCACTAGCTAACTGGGTTTCGATAATAGAAGGATTGACCACTTTGCCGCAGTCAATCACACAGGTCATAGTGTGGATTTTAATCGAGCCGTTTTCAGTGATCGAAATCTCGGCCACTTCACCCACAATACTGGCAAAGCTTTCATGAATTGCCATACCGCGAAAACGACCTGCAACGGGTGCTTGCTTCCATCCAGATTTTTCTTCCAACTGATCCAAAACAGTTAAGAATCTAGGTTCATGCTGAAGCAGCTTACGCCGCAATTCAAACGGGTCATGGTTACCAGCAACGGCAACTTCATCCATCATGCTTTCCACATAAAAACCATTGTGACTACTGCCAACAGAGCGCCAGCTGCCTACTGGAATATTAGTATCGTGCTGCTTCAACGTGACCAATTGGTTTTCTATTGAATAAGGTATATTAACTGCGCCTTCAACAGAGAAAGGATCCGCTCCATTGACTACCGCCGCGGAGAAGTTTCGTTGGGCAACTGACGGGCAAGCCATAACATTTTTCCACGCCACCGGCAGGCCTTCAGCGTTTAGCCCAACCTGAAAACGCGAGGCACTGGCAGGTCGATAGTAGTCATGCTGTAAATCTTCTTCCCGCGACCACAGCATCTTGATAGGTTTCTTAGCGGCGCGGGATATCATCGCCGCCTGTACAACGAAATCCGCCTCGAAACGACGACCGAAGCCGCCGCCCATAAAAGTTGTATGCAAGGTAATTTGATTGGCATGCAGGCCAAACGCCTGCTGCAAAACATTCACCGCATGAGACTGACCCTGAGTAGGCGCCCAAACTTCTAGCCTGTCGCCATTCACATCGTCACTTATATAGTGAGCTGTACAGTTCATCGGCTCCATAGTTAAGTGAGCTAAATAGGGAACCGTGTAATCGGCCTCCACTAACTTCTCGGCCCGACTCAGACTGTCAGAAATATCACCGTCATTTCTAACCTGCACGCCTTCTTGGTCCAGAGCCGCCATAAAACCGGCCGTTAAGCTTGCGTTATTCACCCCAGCAACACCGCCATCAGAAAACTGTGGTTTTAAAGCGGCCAGCCCTTTTTTAGCTTGCCAGTAGCTGTTTGCAACAACAGCGACAGTATCTGGCATAGCAACGATGCTTTGAATTCCCGAGTTCACATAGTGTGACGCTGGTATCTCAATTATATCTTGCACACCGTTAACCGCCCGGGCATCGGCCTCGCTCATTGAGATCAGCTCACCCACAAAATTAGGACTAGCTGCAACCGTGGCGTAACTCATACCTTCCACAACAATATCAATTCCGTAAGTGGCTGAGCCATTTACTTTAGCTGGTGAATCAAGGCGCCTTAGTGGCTTGCCAATTAACGTGTAATCGGCAGGACTCTTAACCAATGGATTTTCAGGAATACTTAGCTGACCTGCTGCACTGGCAAGTTCACCGTAACCGGCCTGACGGCCAGAGGCACTGTGAATGACTGTACTGTTTGACGTGCTCAGCTCACTTACCGGCACATCCCAGCGCTGCGCTGCCGCGCTGACCAGCATTTCTTTAGCTGCTGCACCCGCTTTAGCCAAGGTTGGCCACCAGCGTCTTACGGCTGAACTACCGCCGGTGCCTCTGGACAACGTAGAAGGATTTACAAAGTCAGCGGTATGAGGCGCCGTTTCAGATCTCACCCTGCTCCAGTCGGCATCAAGCTCTTCAGCAATCAGCTGGGGTAGTGAAGTATTAACGCCCTGTCCCATCTCTGCACTTGGAACGCGTATAGTAATTAAGCCATTGCTATCTATGTTCAGCCACACCGAAACGTCGGCGGCTAGACCCCGTTGGTCCGCGGTTAACGCGGCACTATTGGCACTGGGGCTGCAGCCAGACAAACTAAAACCGAGGCTTAACCCAGCCACTGTGACAGCTGAACTTCGAAGAAATTCTCGACGACTTTTAGAGTCATTAATCATGGTTTTCTCCTCGGTTATGCGTTGGCAACGCGGTGAATGGCTTTACGGATTCTTGAATAGCTGCCACAGCGGCAGATATTAGTCATCGACTGATCTATTTCATCATCGCTAGGGTTCGGGTTAGCATCCAACAAGGCTACCGCCGCCATTATTTGCCCTGACTGGCAGTAGCCACACTGAGGAACATCCTCCGCAATCCATGCCTGCTGCACGGGGTGCGAGCTGTCAGCAGAGAGACCTTCGATAGTCTTTATTTCCCTACCGGCCACCGCCGCTGCAGGAATGCTGCAGCTACGCTGCACTTCGCCGTCAATTAATACTGAGCAAGCACCGCATTGAGCGACCCCACAGCCAAATTTAGTACCGGTCATGCCTAAAGTATCCCGCAGCACCCAAAGTAAGGGGGTGTCCTCATCGACTTCAAATTCGTGAACCACGTTATTAATTGTTAGATTCATCAGGTCTATTCCTCTGCAATTGCTAGCTAGACGATATTAGGCGTTCACCTACACGGGTGTGCTCAAATTGTTATGGACCAAGTATGCGTGTTAGAGTGCGCTCTAAGTCAAGTGCTAATTCAAAAACCTTAACCTCGCTGGAGCCTCTAATGACAGCCTACACAGTCGCCAATATGGCTGAAGTCACAGGTCTTACATCACATACTTTACGTTATTACGAAAAAGAATCACTACTTCTCAACGTACCAAGAGACAGTGCTGGTAGACGTTACTACAGTAAAGACCATCTGGCAGCAGTGAAGTTTATCTCTGCCCTGCGCTCAACTAATATGTCAATCGGCACTATTAAGGATTACATTTCACTCTATCGGCAAGGATCTCACACTGGCCATAAGCGAATGTCCATCCTCAAAAATCATGAACAGTCAGTTATCCAACACCTATCCGACGTCAAGATTAGCCTTCAAATGATAAAGAAAAAGATAAAACACTATGAAGACATACTTGGCGAATAGCTCATTGCTCAAATCTGCTTTACGCACCCTACAACTCTGAAAAAGAAACTTTATCATGAAAAGACTCTGCGTATTCTGCGGGGCTAGCATGGGCCGGAATCCAGCCTATGTAGAAGCTGCCCGCGCACTGGCAAAAACTTTAGCATTAAAAGGCATTACACTCGTTTATGGGGGCGCCAGTGTTGGTATTATGGGTCAACTAGCAGACGCCGCGTTAGAGGCTGGAGGCAAAGTAATTGGTATAATGCCCCAAGAGCTTGTGAACAGAGAAGTTTCCCATTTGAACTTAAGTGAATTGATTATAGTGAGCTCAATGCACGAGAGGAAAGCTAAAATGGCCGAATTATCTGACGCTTTTATCGCGCTGCCTGGAGGTCTAGGCACTCTTGAAGAGTTGTTTGAAGTGCTCACCTGGGCTCAGCTTAGGTTTCATGCGAAACCCTGCGGCCTCCTCAATACTAACGGCTACTACGATCAATTAATCTCATTTCTAGATCACAGCGTTGATGAAAAATTCATCAAGCCCGCACATAGGGAAATGATTATATTAGGTGATGAGCCAAACGAATTACTTGATGCACTTCAGACCCGCAGCACGCCAAGCTAACAACCAACGATCGCCGCGCTCGACTCAAAAAATCTTCACGAGTGAGTGGCCGCACCCGAAAAGCATATCTATTAATCCACATAAGAAAAACCAAAGTTGTAGCCTGGAATACCTTCATATTACAGGCACTGTCTATCAAGTTATTTATGTCAACTCGGCTAGCAATCTCCTAAACGAAAAGAGCTTATTCAATTATAAGGGTAAAGCTAGCCTCGAAACCAAAAAATGACATTGCCGGGGCCCTCTTTTACAAAGGCGGCAATATCATCCAAGCACTAGAAGCCCCTAAAGCAAGCGCCGTCGCGCTATGAAAAAAACATCGGCTGGTGGTTGCCGCAGTGTTATTTGGCTTTTAAAAGAAGGTATGAACCAACGGCAATTGCCTTACTGGAGCATGAACGTCTCGAAATGGGCCAAGCCAGCCTTCTCCAGTTTTTTGAAACCAGAGCAACCCGAACTTGAAAATAATATCAGTCCTGCAATGCCAAAAAGCGACTACCTAATTTTGGCGAGTTTATGTGCTGTGCAGCATCAGTTACACAACCAGAGAATAAACTCTAATTTAGTAAAATGAACTAAGGGGAAGCTAAAGAAGCTGGCGCTATACCGAATAACTTGCACGCACCAATCTATCGTTTACATCAAGCCACTCTTCAGTTTGTGGAGGCGCCTCAAACCAGATAGCCTTAAGGTTTTTGCTATCTAATTGGTGCAGAGTTTTATACAAAACCCTTGCGAAATCCCCCTTACTTTTTGGCATTGATATTTTGTTCGATCGCTTATTTGCAATTTCACCCGCCGGAAAATCGGCAAGCACAACGAAATAAGATGACTCTGATGGCAAACCCATCTTGGCTAACATGTCTTCTCTGGAAATCAGATAAAGCGGCGTCTTTGGCTGATAGTGATCCGCCACATTTCCCGGCACTGCAATAGAATGTTGGGCCGGGGCTGACACTGCTCGATTTAAGACCAAGGACAACTCAGAAGGAGAGATTGGCCCAGCCCTAAGCACAGTTACCTCTTCCTTTGTTAAATCAACAATGGTGGACTCGACACCGATTGTGCATTCGCCCCCGTCCAAAATCCCGTTTATTCTGCCATCCAATGCCTGAAGAACTTGCTTTGCACTTGTTGGGCTCAACCGTTTGTAAGGATTTGCCGAAGGGGCGGCCAGCCCTAAACCACTAGACTGAAGAATCTGCTGGAGTATCGGCTGGCTCGGAACGCGGACACCGATAGTGTCAAGACCGCCAGTAACCACGGACGATACATGGCTTGCTTTCTTCAACAACATTGTAAGTGGGCCAGGCCAAAAAACCTTAGCCAATTTGTAGGCTTGTTCAGGAATATCTATCGCCCAATTCTCAAGCTCATCGACACTAGCAATATGTACAATAAGAGGATGGTTAGCGGGACGATCCTTGGCCGCAAATATAGCTGCGACTGCTACCGGATTAGATGCATCCGCCGCCAGCCCATAAACAGTCTCTGTGGGCACAGCAACCGTACCACCCTCTTTCAAAATGGTTTCGACCATTTGCAAATGGGATACGTTATTGGCGTTAAGCTGGCGAGTTATCATAGATAGGCTTGGGCAGTCTAATATCGATTAGGACGGCGCTGCAGTAAAAACAGCAGTGAGTATAAACCCTCAGCTGTTCAAGTTCATCGACAATGTTAAGCTATCGCGACTCAGCTAGAGCCGCTAGGCTGTATTAACTAATCCACTTTGCTTACTCTGCATAGTTAAAGCAGTTGATCCCTAGTAGCTCAGGCTCAATAACCAGCTGCAAGCCTTTAAAGTTAACCCGTGAATCAAGCCCTCGCACTTTTAATTACTCTTTTCCTTTTGATAAATTTATAGATAAATGAAGAGCATTCAACATAACAATAGAAACCTGAACAGCCTTTCGCACTATGTTATTACATCTACAAACGTGCCAAAATCTATAAAATATATCAAGAGACTAATAACAATGAAAAATCTCTTTTTTGCTTACTTTCTTGTGATCAATATGGCCTTGGTTGTGACGCAAAGCACAGCGGCCGAGCTAGACGGTTCAACATACATCCTACTAAACGTGACCACTGACGGTCCTTTAATCACTCGAAAACTAGAGTTCTCAGGCCTGCGATCAAACAAAGAGTACACCGCCCAAGGTCTGCAAAATATCGGCCGTGGCGTGACTAGATACATCTTAGACCCAATTGAGCCTGGCAAGTATTACTTAAGTAGCATCTATCCTG
>JBLHTH010000137.1:0-9106 GCA_047627195.1 Pseudohongiellaceae bacterium
TCATCGTGCCCAGTTTGACACGATAGTGGGCGCTTCTGGTGGTCCAAAGTGGTTTGTTCTGCATGGATTAGACCAGTATCTATTCGGTGATTTCTTCGCCAACTCTAGTTCTAGTTCTGGTTCTGATTTTGAATTAGTAACCATTGGCTCTTCAGCGGGCGCTTGGCGGATGTGCTGCTTAGCCACGGCGGACCCGGTTGCTGCCATAAATCGCTTGGCTTATAAGTACAGTCAGGAGAGGTATTCTGAGTCGCCCACGGTGGCAGAGATTACCGAAAAAGCACGACTGATGGTTGAGTATGTTCTCGGGCCTCGCGGTGCGATTGAGATAGCTAACAACATTAAGATTAAAACTTACATAATAACGGATCGCTGTCGGGGGCTATCTTCTTCAGCAGGCAAGCCACTCCAAACGGTGATGCTAGGCGGTGCAGCAGGGGCTAATGTTGTCTCGCGAAAAACGTTATCTTGGTTCTTTGAGAGAACAGTATTTACTAATGCACCAGAGAGTTTGCCGGCACATTGGACAGATATGAAAACTAGTACTGTTGCTCTGGCGGAGAACAATGTCATTGATGCGATGATGGCGACAGGGTCTATTCCATTTGTACTTGAAGCGGTAAAGGACATTGCCGGAGCGAAGCCCGGCCTTTATTGGGACGGGGGAATCACTGACTACCATTTTGATTTTCCGTTTAATAAAAGTGACAAGCTGGTCCTTTATCCGCACTTTTCGTCGACCGTTATCCCTGGCTGGTTTGATAAGCGACTGCACTGGCGCAGGGTTAACGAAAAGAATTTCGATAATGTAGTGTTGGTGACACCTTCCGAAGAATTCACTAAAAATTTGCCATTTGGGAAGATCCCAGACCGGCAGGACTTTAACGATTATCCCTATAATGTGCGCGTAGACTATTGGAATAAAGTGATGCTCGAAAGCAAGCGTTTGGCTGACGACTTTGCCAGCCTGATTGAATCTGGCAAAGGCTTGGAAGATATTCGCCCCTTTGCAGACCGAGCACGCTGAAACATGATTAGTGCTAATTCAGGTCTGTCTATTCGGACGGCCTTAGCTAAGGACGCCAAGCAAATAGCAAAAATATACGACTGGTATATCGAACACTCAACTGCTACTTTGAGATGAAAGCCGTGTCTAGCGAGGGAATTCATCGACGAATTAAACCTCCTGAATCGAAAAGTTATAGGTTAGTGGTACATGTCGATGGCAAATTGCTTGCCTACGCTTATGCCACGCAGTGGAAATAACAGCCAGCTTATTATTAGTCAGTGAAGACCAGTGTCTATGTTGAACATAGCGCGTTTGGCCAAGGTCTTGGCGAACCATTAATTCACGTATTAATTGATGATTCGGCAGATAAGCCGATACATGTACTGTTCGCTGGTATCACCTTGCCTAGCTTGGCCAGTGTCGCTTTACATGAAAAATTAGGATTTCCTAATATAGGCGAATTTAACGAAGCTGAGTATAAATTTGGCAAACACACTGATGCTGGCTATTAGCTATTAGCTATTAATATTGGATTTAAAATGGTTAGAACTAAAGTTTTTCTTGGCGCGAGGATCTGCGGACTTCTTTTGATGTTATGTTTATCCAGCTGTGTCGGAGTTGTCGTCGGTGCCGTTGTCGATACGACTATCGAAGTTGCAAAGGTGCCTTTTAAAGTTGTTGGCGCGGCTGTGGACGTTATCGTCCCTGATGATGACGATGATAATTAAGCCGCTGTGATTTCTTTTGAGCTCTGTTTTGAATTTTCAATCTAGCCCGCAATCCACTCCACAGCCCAGCGTTAGGCTGGTCTAAGTTTTGAGAAAGACTAATGACAATTAACCCCGAAGATTTTAACGTCCCCTCACAGTATCGGCATTGGCTTGGTGATAAAGCTGAAGACCACATAGGGCCCTTCTTTTTTTACATGGATGAAGATCAACCACGCACTGCGTTCAGAGTTCGTGAGCAAAATTGCAATGCTCACAATTCTGTTCACGGTGGGGTGTTGATGGCTTTTGCTGACTATACATTATGTATGGGTGCCAACGGAGGGGGGGATGAAAGTGTGATAACGGTTAGTATGAACAGCGAGTTTACCGCGCCAGGACAAAATGGGGATTTAATTCTAGGGCACTGCGAAGTGATTCGTCGAGGGCGCTCTATGGTGTTTGTGCGCTGTCAGCTAATGGCCAATGACCAAACGGTACTTATGGCCAGTGCTGTCGTCAAAGTGCTGCGCAATAACCCCGGCTAAATACTTTAACCTTCGAGCAGTTCAAGGGGAGTTTTTAAAATTCTGCTTGCGCCAGCAGTTTCGAGTTCCTCTTGATCACCATACCCCCACAGCACGCCCCAGCTGTTCAGCTTGTTCGTATTGGCAGCGCAGATGTCTACGGATCGATCTCCTATCATTAGCGCTTGTGAATCAATCTGGCCTTGGGTCAATAGCAGCTCTAGCTGTAAAGATTTGGGTGAATTGAAGCTGCTAGTAGAAACGCCGCTGACAAAATAAAAATAGTCAAAAAGGTTGAATTCCTTGAGAATTTTGATGGCATATTTCTCCAGCTTGGAAGTGCAAACTCCCATAGGAATCTGGCGTTCTTTTAGCTGATCAAGGACATCATAAATTCCTGGGTAGACGACATTTTCAGCGAACCCAAATTCACCATAACGCTCCCGGTAAGCATCTACGAGTTTTTTGATTTTAAGCTCGTCATCCTCCCCTGAAAGTTCAGCTATGGCAGATTCAAGGGGTGGTCCTATTAGGGCCTTAATTTCATGTTCAGGGCGCGCCATGTAATCAAAGGTTGTAAGGGCATAGTTCATACATCGCACTATGCCTTGCGCTGGATCTGTCAGTGTTCCGTCTAAATCAAAAACGAATGTTGAGTAATGCATTATTTAGTTAGTCTTCTACGTTAGTGAGTATACTTTTTCGGCGGTGCCATAAAACATTGAATGTTTATCAGCTTCGGAAAAATCAGCGGTCATCTTTTTGAATCCATTCCAAAGTACATGATAACTAATCGAGAGTCGATCCACAGGGAAATTGCTTTCAAACATGCAGCGCTCGGGGCCGAAACATTCAATGGTATGAAGATAGTATTTTCGTTGCGCGGCGACGAACTCATCAGAGGTCGGTGGTGTTTCGGCTTTGTGCCAGCCGAACCCATTGTCTGGCATGGCGAGCCCACCTATTTTTGCAAAGACATTGTCACATTTGGCTAGCTCGGCAATTTCTTGTTTCCACTCCTTAAATATCTCATCGCGGCAGCTCTGGTAAATGCCAACCCCCAGCGGCGTCCCAAAATGATCTAAAACCATCTTGCAATCGGGCACTGCTCGAGCCAAATCAAGGAAGTCGAGATTTTGGTGATGGAAGTGCCATGTGTCATAAGTCAGGCCGCGGTCGGCGAGCATCTTGATGCCTTTGCGAAAAGATTCTTTGCCATGTAGGTAAGGTGGTGCCGAACCGCGGATCAGCAAATCTTCTGGTCTTTCATCATGAGCTGCTGCGTGGCGAATTCCGCGAAATAGCCCCTTGCCGGAATTGCTTAGGGCATCTAGTGTTTCAGCTAATAGCTCAGGTCGCTGGCCGGCAAGAGTGAGGTCGGCATGGCCGATGATTCCAGCGATTTGCGCTTGGCTTTGGTCCTTGTTGGAAGCCAATGCAATTTTGGCAACCTCCTCGACTTCACCTACGGATAACAGGTGTTCTGGGCCAGACTTGTTATAGAAGGCATGACACTCCATAAACATAGTTTTTTCGATATTGTGCCCTGATCCCGTGTCTTGCCATAACTCAGGCAATAAGTAGTCTCGGCTAAATATCTGCCGCCATAGGTGGTGGTGGGGATCGATAATCGGGCGATCAGGATCAATGATGTCCTCTTGAACTTGCTGTAGCCATTGATCACTGCCAGGTTCAGGCTTTGTCATATATTGCTCCTCGTTTTGACTGTCTCGATGAAACTGATGCTCGTGAAGTTTATGATGGATTTATCGAAGTCTCCAGCATTAAGGGATTCATGGCCCGATGGAGCCGATTGCGAACCTAATTACTCCGCTGGAGTCGGTCCCTTGCGATGGTGTAGTATGCCCAATCAATTATTTATGGTGTTGATACAGGTCAGGGCATAGCTGGCTTTCATCAATAATACGATCTGCAAAAAAAATTAGACAGGAGCTATGCATGAGCATTTCCGCAATAGTCATTTTACTCTATCTCGTTCTATTCGCTGGAATAGGGATTTACTTAAGTCGTAATAACAAAAGTTCTGCTGATTGGGCCATAGGCGGAGGCACCCTGGGTGTCGCTATGTTGGCCGCCGGGGTTGCCGGCACTAGGATCGGCGGGGCTGGGACTTATGGTGTTGCCGGTGACGTGATTTCTGAGGGCCTAGGGCATCTGTGGTATAGCGTAAACTCGTTCGCAGCATTGTTTTTAGTCGGCATCTTTTTTGCAATTCCTTATCGCAGACTTAAAGTGGTTAGTGTCGGGCAAGTATTTGATTTTCGCTGGGGTTCGCGTCGCTGCCAGTGGCTGACCAGTCTTTGCGTTCAAGCAGAGTATTTAGTCGTTAACATTATTGAGCCCTATGTCATTGGTTCTATCGTCAGTGGCGTAACCGGTCTGCCGTTTGTTGTTGGTGTGGCAATGGGTGGATTTACCATAGTTTTGTTTACAGTGATGGGTGGACTCAAAGGCACCGCGATTACGAATGTAGTCCACTGCACGGTCATAATTCTTGGTTTGGGTTTGGTTGGCTACGTTGCTATGCAAAATATTGGCGGTTGGGAACAGGTTGTAAATCAAGCTAATGCTGCTCTGGAAACCTCCGGTAAAGACGAGGCCAAGTGGTGGAGCTTTACCGGTATTGGGCTTGCGACGATAATAGCTTTGTTCATCTCGGCAACAATTCACACCCCGGGCGCTTCCGTTTACGCTAACTATGCAAGCTCCGCAGCTAAACAAGAATACCTTATTCCAGGGTTCTTTTTAGCCGGCATTATCGCCGCTATAATGCCCTTAGTTGCTGGCTTTATAGGAGTTTTGACAATGGCGACGTATGGCGCTGATAGTGGTTTGTCTAGCTATCTAAATATTGCTCAACTTGCAATCGATACAGGGCCAATACTAGGGGGTATAGCTCTGGCAGCAGTTCTGGCAGCAGTAATATCCTCCGGTGCACCGATACTTTTGGCAAGTTCGACAATGTTTGTAAATGATTGGATTCCTGCTTCCAAAAATTACTCTGATCAGAAAAAGTTGAAGGCTTACAAAATCGTCACGGTGGTTTACGGCTCGTCGGCAGCTGTCATAGCCTATGTTGGAAACATCACCTCAGTTTTACAGCTGCTGCTCCTCGGCTTCGCTATGGTGGTTCCTCCAGCCATTGCCGTCACCTATGTTTTCTATTGGAAAAAAACCACTGAGTTTGCAGCATTTTGGGGTATGGTCGCCGGTTTTGGTGGCGGTCTTATCATGTGGCTTTTCAATACTTTGTTTGATGGTGTGGAAAATGCAACCGCCGGTGGTTTTTCTCAGTGGTGGTATGAGCTAATTAATATGCTTGGTGAATGGCGGGACCCGTCGTTCTTGACACTAATGCTGCCGCTAATCATTATTCCAGTGCTTACAATTTTCTTCCCTAACTCAGCTGCAGATGACGAGAAATCAGGGACATTCTACAAGCGGCTTGGGCGCATTCAAAAGAATCTTAGCTGGGCTTAAGGCGTTTACGGAATAGCCAATGGTGTAATTAAATGATGCTACCTATCTCTCCCTTGACTAGGTGGCATTTACCCTTTAAATCACGTAACCAAAAAAGGAGCACTCAGTGCTCCTTTTTTGGTTATGCTTACCCTAAACGGTGCTGCGATAAATTTAAACTAGCGCTGTAGTTCTCCGCTAGCTTGAATTAGAAACGGGCCAGGTGTCGCATAGCTTTTCTCAAGTAGCGCACAAAGCTCTTCACAGGTGTCAGCGCGGCCCCCGGGAACCCCCATGCTCGCTGCCATAGCAACCCAGTCAATAATTGGATTGCTGATATCGAACAGGCTAGCCGCCGTGTTCCCCATTTCTTTAACGCCTATGCGGCCGTACTCGACATTGAGTATATTGTATTTGTTGTTAGCAAAGATCAGCGTCGTTACATTTAAGCCTTCTCGCGCCTGCGTCCAAAAACTTTGGTTGGTGTAAGCGGCGCCGCCATCACCTAATAAAGCTAGTACTTGTCGGTCTGGGCAGGCGAGTGCCGCGCCGATTGCACAGGGCCCACCTTGGCCGATTGCGCCACCTGTCAAGCTTAACCATGTATTGCGGGCCGCTTTTTGACACATGCTATAGGCTGCGTTGCCACCACCAGAATCGGTAGTCACGATTACGTCCTCTGGCAGAGTTGCCGCTATGGACTGAATTATCGACACGTTGTGCAGTTCACCAGTAGGCTTGGGGATGTCCTCTTTTTGAAATCGTATTACTTCAGATGAGCTGGCATCCAAACGTGCAGTAAGTCGCTCCAAGGCATCAATCGCATCATCTTCCCGATAGCTAAGACGGCTTACTTTACAGCCTTCAGGGATTAGTTGACCGGGAACTCCGCGATAGGCAAAAAAGCTCGCAGGAATTTGCCCACCAACTAATATCAAATTATCGAATGACTCCAGTGCTGCAAGTATCTGCTCTGGAAAGTAGGGCAGACGATTTATTGCAACTCGTCCAGGGCCGCCATCCGCACGTCCAGGGAATGTACCGTTAAATAAGGTGCAACCGGTTTTGCTAGCGATCTTGCTGGCGAACTCCATGGCTACTTGGTCGCAGGCATGATGCTCTAACAGCATTGCAGTTTTGCCACCTTTCAAAATCGTATTTGCTACATTTTCGACAGTTTGGTCGTGTATTTTGCTACGTAGAGGAAGCGGATTTGGCTGCACCTTACCGGGTGAGTCACCCCAGGCAGCATCTGCGCCCAAAATCAGGGTTGAGATTTGACCGACAGTTCCTACGCTTTGACGAAGCGTTGCGGTAAAGGCATCGGCACCGTCTTGGGCTAAGGTTTTTTCTGTACTGCTGGATTTTATCCAGGTAGAAAAATTTCTCGCTAAGGTATCGATATCGGAAGTGAGGGGAGCGTCATAGCCAACATGGAAATTTGGATGATTGCCGATAAGATTAATTATTGGCGCGTTCGCACGGCGTGCATTGTGTAAATTTGCTATGCCGTTTGCCATGCCAGGTCCTAAATGCAGCAAGGTGGCTGCTGGTTTACCAGTCATTCGCCCATAGCCATCAGCGGCACCAGTAGCCACGCCTTCAAATAGCGCAAGCACCGAGCGAATGCGAGGCACGCTATCCAATGCTTGAACGAGATGCATTTCAGATGTTCCTGGATTGGCCATGCAGAGCTCTACTCCGCAATCGGCCAGTGTTTCAATCAACGCTGTAGCACCGTTCATGTTATTGTTCCTTTTTTTTGGGTTGCGCGGCCGCGCTATGGCTAGTGTGGCCTCACATAGTATCATTTTACCAATCAAACACTAATGCCAATAAGTAACGAAGAAAGGGAATTTGCCTCCTATACTGTGGATCTTCTGCAGGGTATGGGTCCGGTCTATTCAAAGGCAATGTTTGGCGGGTTTGGTGTCTTTCTGGATGGTTTGATGTTTGGATTGATTGCAAATAATGAGCTGTATTTGAAAGTCGACGGGGATAACCTTTGTGAATTTGAAAGTCTGAGTTTGCAGCAGTTTACCTATGAGGCAAAAGGCAAGCCAATGAATTTGGCATATTACCAAACGCCAGAGGAGTGCATCGATGACGCCGAGCTACTCACACTGTGGGGTAATTCTGGTTTTGGAGCTGCGCTTCGAGCAGCGGCTAGAAACAACAAGAAAAAATAAACCTTATCTCATCCAGTCGGCTGTAATTCTAGTTGATAAAGGAATCAGTCAACTAGCACAAGGGCTTTAGTGACTGGCAACTCAGAACCATGTTGGTGAAGCGCTAATGAAGACCCTTTGAAGTTAGGGTGCAAGCGATCGGATTAGACCTTCAGGCCTCGCCAACGACCAATTGGACTGGCTCTATTGTAGACCCTCAGTTGGTAACGCAGGCGATGGCAGATGTGGGCTGCGTTTTGGCACAGCCACCTTGCATAAATCTCATATCGTGACCTATTCAAACCAAGCATTCATCGATACCACTGACAGCGGAACTCTGTGTTTCTCGGAGGTTGCTGTTGCTGCTAAGACTAGCGCTTTTTTGACCATTACCTCCAGCTTGGATTATCGAGGCCGCGGCTGCGCAGTCAAAGAATATTTACTGATTACTAAAATGGCGGCTGAGAACCTTTGTTGGATGATTAGCGGGCAATCCAGTCTAAAAACTATCGTACTGCGCACCTTTAGGTTTGCCCGGAGGAGGGCAATGACAAAGCAAAATGCCAGCTCTACAGCGATCAAAACATAAAGCTTTTGGAGCACTTAAATCGGCGAGTTGAGCTTGTTGGTGTTGTTGAGGCTCTCATCGAGAACAGAGTGCCTGAGCGGACGGCTAAGTTTAGTCAGTGTGACTGGTCTATTTTTCATCAAATTGAGCGACTATATGTCAATACCGCTGGTCGGCGCGATTTAGGCTGGCAACCAAAACATGACATAAACAGGATGTTAGCTGAAATTGTCGACGCCAAGCTGCCCAGAAGCATCACTTCGCAGCAAACCGGCTCAATGGGCTCATGACGAGGTCTTCGTAGAAGGTCTATTCACCGGGGATCACCGGTGAGCTGCTTTACACTCTTGCCTGTCTTTTTATCACGACACCGGGCTTCTTTTTTTCGGCTATTGGCAGCGTTGCTTTGGCGCCCAGATTCGTCCCAGTTATCAACACCGCACAATACGGTGCTCTTACCGACTATAACTGCCAAACCATGACAAATAAGGTAAACTTTGCCCTACTGTGCGATACGGTGTTAGAAACTGGGGATTTTTATGAAATTATATGAACTCGCGTTAGCGACTGCAGTCAGCGGACTGCTTGGTGGGGCGCTACAAGCCCAAGATTATGAAGTGCCCAAAACTCAATGGGGACAGCCAGAC
>JBLHTH010000138.1:0-9098 GCA_047627195.1 Pseudohongiellaceae bacterium
CGCGGCACACTTTGACATCTCTATTTCAACTCATTAATTCAAAAGGAATAGGTCAAGCAGACTACTGAAAACCCTCGAGTTGTTGGTTCGAATATGCCCCAGCGATTGTCAACGAGTTTGCTAGCACGTAACCCAGCGGGCAAACCAGAGCAAAGTATTTTGGGATTATGGGCTCGTGCATCCACGTACTCTGTTTGCTTCCGGTTTTCAACACCACTAATTCGCTCCAGTCGAATTCGTCAACTCACTCGTAAATCGGCTCAGGCCTCGCCTAATCTACAGCCGTCCTAATTTGTTTCCGACAAATTATTCGCGATGAGTTACATTCAGGTATAGTGTTAAGCAATTCTCGACATCAGTGATTTTCGCAATATTGCTCCCCTAAACAATAACTACCCTAGTTTTACACTGACTCTATTCGTTTTTACCAAGATAGAGATACGCCATTGATTAATAAACTATACCTGCTTCATTATGAAAGAATCTGACCTCTATCTTCCTTTAAAAAAGTTTTTCGAAAAACAAAACTACAAAGTTAAAGCCGAAGTAGAAAACTGCGATGTCGTTGCAATTAAGAAAATCACTGCCAGCGAGAAAGCCCCACCGCCCACTATCATTGAACTAAAATTGTCGCTTAATCTGGAAGTCATCCTACAAGCCGTTGACCGCTTAAAATTGAGCCCGATAATTTACATCGGTGTACCCGATTCCTGTGGCGCCCTAAAAAAGAAGAAACGTAAACGAATAATTAAGCTCTTGAAGATGCTCGGCTTAGGTTTGCTCGCCATTAACCCTATGCGTAAAACTACGCAGGTTATTGTTGACCCTACTACCTACCAGCCTCGACAATCTAAACTCCGACAACAACGGCTAATCAATGAGTTCGTGGCACGCGCCGGAGACCCAAACATCGGCGGCGCCCCTACCAATGCAGGCCGAATGACCGCCTACAAACAACAGGCAATCGAAATTGCCAACTACCTGAGTAAACACGGTGCCACTAAAGCCAGCGAAATTGCAAGAATTCTAGAGATTCCTAAATCCAGAGCCGTAGTCTACGACAATCATTATGGTTGGTTTGAAAACGTATCCCGGGGTGTCTATGACTTATCCGACCTCGGTAAAACTCTACTAAATGAATAGCCATTAGAAGCCTGGCAAAGATCAAGGGGATACCATTTTCCAAACATCATAGGACTACTGTGTTTTTCACTGACTCTAATTATCAGCGCCAATAAGTAAAGTGGTGAAAATAAAAGTACCGCCGATTAGCGAGGTGCAGCAACACTAGCCTCTCGCCATTGTTCAGCCATCCGCTGCGCCTGACCAATCTGTGCTGGGGTCATTAGTTGCGCTAAAGTTTCTCGGGTCTCAACTGCACCTTGTTTACCGCTGTAGGCCGCGAGATTAATCCACTTGTAAGCTATAACAAGATCTTGAAAAACACCTTCGCCGTTGTAATAGGCAGCGCCCAAATTGAATTGCGCATCTGCATCGCCTTGTTCAGCCGCTAAGCTATACCACTTCACAGCTTCCTTTTTGTCTTGAAGAACACCTTCGCCATTGGAATAGGCATCGCCTAAGAAGAATTGTGCGATAGCATGACCCTGATCGGCGAGCACCTGCATCTCAGCGAAAAATTCGGATTCTTCAGAGGCGCCTATAGAGTTCGCGAAGCTCAGCGCAATTAGCACAAAAATTAGTCTAAACATACCGTTCTCCCAGCGATCCACCACCGCCCCAATATTCGGAGTATAAGAAAAACAAAAGCCTTGTCAATTTGAAGCCACCCCTTTATACGGTGCAAGCCATCGTTCTGCGAATGCTGAAAACCCCTAAAAATCTGGAAATCACTCTAAAACCTATGACAGCTGCAAATCTCGGTCTTCGCGGTATAGAGCTTATCTGTAAACAATCTGTGATTACTAAAGTGCTTTTTACTTACAAAGAAAATTCCAGAAAGACTAAAAATACTGTATTTTTGCTCTGACCTTAATTACGTCGCCAATACCTCACTGCCAGGACAACAATGAATAAAATAGAACGAACAGAATTATCTAAACAACAAGTGGAATTCTTTAAAAACTTAAGATCAGCAGATGGAGCACTTCCTCCGGGCATTCGCAATCTAGGAATAAAGCCCCACCTTTGGCTGAAGGAAGTATCTTTCGGGCGTGTTGTCTATGAATGGCCTAATGACGGTAGCCGCGACATTCAAGAAGACCGTGTTTTTGGCGGTTGGATAGCAGCATTAGCCGATCATATCGTATCGATGACCATGGCCAGCGCACTAGAAGATGGCGAGTGGTTCACCACCACAGAACTGACAACGCGCATGTTTCGTCCCATGCAAAGTGGGGTAATTCGAATAGAAGGACGCCTGATTAATCGAGGCCGGTCAACTGGGTTTGTTGAAGCAAACTTTTTTCAAGAGAACGGCAAACTGGCCGCAAAGGCAAGCGCTGCTAAAGCAATCCGAGCTCGTAGTGATCTTTCTTAATGCCCTTAGTACTAGGGTCAAATTATTATTGGGGTCAGAGTAAAAATACAGTACTTCTATTTTACTTTGGCTCTTAGTTGATGACTTGAAAAAAACTTATCTCTTCGGCCCTGTTACTAAATAGTAAGCAATATCTGGTAGCATATCTAATCTGCGTTCAAGCGTGATAACGAAAGCCCAACAGCTAGCACCGAGAAGAGAGTTGCCAGTGTACAGGTCCCAAGCCAGCCGCCAAGTTCGAAGGCTATCGTGCCTGCCCAACTGCCCAGCCCGCCACCCAGAAACATAATCACGATATAGAGGGTCATCAACCGCGTTCGTATCACGGGGTCTTGTGTTAACAAAGACATACGGCCAGTAATGTCCACAACAGGACCGGCAACACTCATAAGAGAAATCGGCAGCAGTAAGATCCAATAGCCGCTGTCTGTAAAAAACAGGGCTATCACTCCCAGGAACTGGATGCAGACGGCAATGGTCCGCGTGCGCATCGGTCCAATCCGGTCTGCGAGCCTTCCCAAGCTCGGTGTTGTCATAAGATTAAGTGCGGAGAACGCGGCGAGATATCCCACATCATCTACACCAAAGCCCATCTCAGGACTGGTAAGATGTAGACCAATTCCCAACCATACGCAGAGGAAAACGCCGAAACTTAGGCCTTGGATAGCACCGGACACGATGACAGCCGGATGCCCCCTTAACAGACCAACCAAAGAGGAGATCAACTGCCTATAGGTGGTCTTTCTAGCATCGTTCGCAGCGACTATGTCGTCATCGAGCAACAAAGGCACCACCAGAGTTGCCGCCGTCATCAGGGCAGCAGCGATCCAATAGATATTACGCCAGCCCAAATGTTCACCAACAATACCGGCTCCTGTGCGCGAGATCAGCACTCCGGCAATCACTCCTGTCGTGAGGATTGCTGTCACGGTCCCAAGACGCTCCACACTTACTCTCTTTGATACGAATGCAGGGAGTAAATAGGGTGTGATGGTGAAAAAACCCAAGAGGGTCGAACCTGCCACAAACAGCCAGAAAGATTGTGCTACTGCCATGATTAGAAGCGCAAACACCTGAAATGCTAGAAATACAGTCGTGAGTTTGCGATTACTTAAGCGATCGCCCAGAGGCAACAACAGTAATATTCCAAGTGCCAGCGCTATCTGGTTCAGTGCAGGAACAGCGCCGACCAAAGCGTTGCTAACACCAAACTCCTCAGCCACATGACCGATTATCGGATGAATGTAATAGGCATTGGCAGTGACAATTGCTGACGCTATCGCAAGGAGTATGACAGCGCGTCGAGTTAAGATTACAGGCAAGACTATTCCTTCATAATTTCGGTAGTACCGCCTAACCTCAGATACCGGACGAAAATTTCTGGGCCGATTTCTTCCCGGCAATGAACGCGCCATGTTTCTCGACAAATCCCTAGAATTAACTAGCAGGTGGTCGAGATAACGCTCAAACTACGGTTAGGCGATAAATTCGGTCCGCATATTATCACGATAGCGCCACTAAACCTGCTAACGATATCAAGCGGGAACAAGGGGCCGCTCTAAACCTACCCCTATTATTCAAACTTCTGTATTTTTACTCTGATTCCAACTCTTAATTTCTTGCATCTTAAGAAGCGGTCAAAGCGCTAGTTAAAAAGCAAAATCAACACCTGTTAGTTCTTCTGAAAGGTCCCATAGCCGTGCAGCATCTGCCTCATCTTTTGAAGCTGCAGTCGTGTTAACCTTGTGTGCAGAGTGTATCAATTCACCCATTCTCATCGGTCCGAAGTAATCCCCTCCATGAACTTGCCCACCGGTGGTGGCCATCAAGGTCGGCAGCGCACCCTCAGCGGGCGTATTCATTAACAAGTTCAAGGGCATCAGTAGCAGGCTAAAAAAAGGTGGCAGGTACCGACCTAATTCTGTCGCCGATCCACCGGGATGACAGGCCACAGATATTGCTGGTGAGTTCGTCTGCTCAAGCCTACGCTGCAGTTCATAAGTGAAGAGTATGTTGGCAAATTTACTCATGCTATAGCGGGTCATGCGCTCATATTTTTTCTCGGCATGAATATCCTTGTAATCAATTCTGCCGCTGCGGTGAGCCAAACTACTAACGTTAACAATTCGTGCGCCAGTTTGATCTTTGAGCTTATGTAGCAAATGTCCCGTTAATGCAAAGTGACCGAGATGATTGACGCCAAACTGTAATTCGAAACCATCACTGGTTTCCTGCCTTGGGGGGATCATGACACCAGCGTTATTTACCAGCGCATCCAGTCTAGACTCCTTACTAACTATGTCAGCGGCAACCTTAATGGACGCAAGACTCGTCAGATCCAAAGGCACCCATGAAACATCTGCATCGTTCTTAATCGCTTTAATTTTATCAATCGCCCCAAGCGCTTTCTCTTCGGACCGACAACCCAAGAGAACTCGGGCGCCACTCACTGCTAGCACTCGCGCTGTTTCAAAACCAATACCTGTATTTGCGCCGGTAATAAAAATGGTCTTTCCATCTTGGGAAGGAATCTCGGATTCTCTATAGGTTGTCATTTTTTTGTCCTTTAGTTGGAGATATTAAACTTCTATTTTTTTATAATTTTCCTTTCACTCACGCGAGATTCCTTTGACAGTTGAGGACAGTCCTAGTTTAGAAACCCAAACAAAATTCAACAGCCTACACCACGCTTAAGCTTTTAGTGCCCCTTCTCCCTGCGCACTCCTTCTCCTAAAGTGTCCCTAGCATCAAAAAATCTAGCCAATGCCTATTAGATTACTCATTAAAAAGGGCTCTCTAATTTACTCATACCCATATAAACCGCTTTTGTTTGTGTATATTGATTCAGCGTCTCTAAGCCGTTTTCACGACCTATACCTGACTGTTTGAAACCACCCACGGGCATTTCGACCGGAGATAAACCATAGCTGTTAATCCAGCAGATACCGGCATTGAGCTGATGAATAACGCGATGTGCCCGTTGCACATCTTGGGTGAATACGCCTGCCGCTAAACCTAGGGCGGTATTGTTGGCGCGACTGATAACATCATTTTCGTCACTAAATGTTAACACTGACATAACTGGTCCAAAGATTTCTTCCTGTACAATAGTCATATCATCTTGGCAGTTAATAAATACTGTCGGCGCGACAAAATAACCATAAGGTGCGGAGCTCGGTTGTAATGCTTTGCCGCCAGTAAGTAGTTCTGCACCTTCCTCAATGCCTTTGGCTATATAATCTAAAACCAGCTGCTGATGTTTAGCGGAGATCAATGCGCCAAAATTCACATCGCTATCCATAGGATCACCGGCCACTATATTATTTTCAATTCTAGTTTTTAGTTGAGCAAGAAATTCCACTCTAATTTTTTCATGCAAATACACTCTAGTGCAGTTTGTACATATTTCACCTTGAGTATAAAAGTTTCCTAACATAGCAGCGCTAACAGCCTCGTCTATATCGGCGTCGTCAAAAACTATTAACGGAGACTTGCCGCCTAGCTCCATAGTGACATCTTTTAAATTATCACTGGCGCTGCGCATTACTTTTTTGCCAGTACCTACTTCTCCGGTAAATGATATTTTTTCTATTTCATTATGACTGGCAAGCCATTGACCAACTTCAGCACCCCCTTGCACCACATTAAAAACACCTGCTGGAAGGCCTGCCTCAATAAATATTTCGGCTAGTTTTAATGCCCCCAGAGGAGTTTCTTCTGACGGCTTGAAAATCATACTATTACCGCAAGCAAGTGCAGGCGCAGATTTCCAACAAGCAATCTGCAATGGATAGTTCCACGCGCCGATACCCGCGCAGATGCCTAGTGGCTCTTTGCGAGTGTAATAAAAATCAGCGCCTACACTTTGTTGCTGACCAACCACTGAGGGAGCAAGACCAGCAAAGTACTCTATGGCGTCGGCGCCGCTAACCACATCAACACATTCCGCTTCTTGCCACGGTTTTCCGGTATCGAGTACTTCGACTCGGGCTAGCTCGTCATTACGCTCACGCAGCAGCGCTGCGGCGCGATTCAATACTCGCGTACGTTCTATTGCCGGCAGTGCCGACCAAACAGCAAAACCCTGGTGCGCACCATCAATTGCGCTAGCCTTTATATTGCTGTCGGCTATTTCAACCTGATAAATCACCTGGCCAGTAGCTGGATTGATAACATCAAAATACTCACCGGTATGATTAGCAATATAGCCACCATTAACAAAATTTTTATAACGCGGTAAAGCCATTACGGTCTCCGAATATTCAACTCATAGTTATTTTTTGGTCTACTTTAAGATAGAACTACTATACGCAAACAACCGATCACTAACGAGTACTCCTGCCGCAGCGGGATTTGGTTGCGGACCCCAGCCCATTGAGAACGTCAAAATCACGTTACAACAATTAAAGGAATTAATGGGCCTTTAACTTTCTTTAATTCCAGCCAAGCACATCAACAGCGAGCAGAACCAAAAATCCAGCAAAGAATGCATCCGCGGGCCTATTTGGTGAGCGCGCGAGCAACAAAAAAAACGACCTAGCAGTGAGCAGGCGAATACAATCAGAATACCGGTGATCTTAATAGTCTAAGCGAGCATCAAATGATCTGTCGAGCCAATAACAAAGTGTGAACTTGCAAGCCAACACAAATTGCGCATTAAAATCGCTTTCAAATAACTCTAGCAAGAATCTATGTCTTGGTTTATGTCGATTTACACTTAATGAAAACATGTCGGGTTCTTCCATCACTGAAGACGGGACTTATTGTCATTGGGAGAATGTAAAACGCGTTCCTTGCATTTCACCTTCTGACGAACATAAGAACGATATATCTTATCCCAATTTACGCGCACGCATTTTATTGTAAAAATATCTCCCATAACTTTCGTCAAAACCTCTTTAGACTTTCCCCCTTAAACTCAAGCGGTGTTCGCTAATCCTGCGGGTCAGCGACATATGGAGAGACTAATCTAAGGTGGCGGTTTTTAACTAAAATTCTACCTCCGCCGAGCGCGATCCGATGCCATCTCCCATTGGTGCTCGGTGACGTCTGGAACCACTTTAACGCCGGATGTAAATTTGAACGGCTCTATCACTCCGCTGGGATAATGAACCTCTATATAGTAAGCGGTGAATCCTAATGGCGGGGCATCAAGCCTAACCTGATAAACACCAGGCTCAATTTCTTGCAAAGGAGTACTTGTATAAGCGCGCCCTATTACGGCTTGCATGAAATTCCTTTTCTCCGGATTGGTTGCCTGCCAAAGAAGGACTTGTGAGGGCTTGTCAGTGGAAAATAAAGTGATCGTTCCATCCTCAGCCACATCCCATGAATACCTCGGCATCGAAACATTGTGAACGATGGCGTGGTACCAAGCATCAACGCTTTCTGTCACATCCGTTTCTGCCATACTGTGATTGGAATTAGGAACATAGCGAAGATGTTTCTCTCCCACAAGCTCATCCCAATAGAACCGCCAAGAATCTGGCAAGAAGAACTCATCACCGGTAGAATTTAATAGGTATTTAGGCAGAGTTAATCTGTCTCTGTACTCAAAAGGTTCAACGATATCCATTAGGGCATCCCACTGCTCGGTGCCATTCCAGTTGATGTTGCCAGAAAGAACATAGTCAATCACCGCGGGCGAATAAGCCCCATATACCGAATAGTGATGCTTGAACGATTCACCTACGTTTAGCACGTCGATAACAATAGGCATGATAGCCACTACCCGACTGTCGACAATTGCCGTGGTCCAGGTGGTCCAACCTCTTTTAGACCCGCCCGCGACAACGAATTGATCAACCTCATAGTCTCCCCCCTGCGCGCTCGCCAGCAAATCTGTTACTGTATCCATCGCTCTAACGGCGCTTTTTGTCATCGGCAATCTAAGCGGCCACTTCTCGTCCCCTGTGCGGAAAAACTTATCCCAGGTATAGGCAATAATTGAGTCCTCTGTACGGCTCAAATCGTTATCATCTTTAAACATCAAAGGCTGATTTGGAACCATGTAAAGAGTTGTGACTACAGTATTGGTTAATAACGCGCGCTGTATGTCAGTGTCTGGTGCACTTTGGGGAGCAGCGTTAGATTTACTGCCACCGGTGATATACAAAAAACCGATATCGCTTACCACTTCCTCTGGCACCGTCACCACCATGAAGTGCTCCCAGATCGGAAGATTTACTTCCGCCTCGGTAAGCCATTGCTGAGAGGTCATATCAACAATAAATGTTTTGTAACCCTCACCTTGAACAGTGTCTATAACCGAATACTTGTAGTGCGAGTCAGGTGCCGCAACATAGTGGTCCAATGCGGTTAATTTCAAGCCTTCGGCGGCATTTAAAACCGAACAGAATAAAACTAAATAGGCCGCGCAAAAAAACCAGCGGCCACCTTCGAAAAGCCCTGTATTAGTCAATTTCGACAATGCCATTAGGTTTCTAATTTTCAACTCCATTACTCCTTTTAAGGCTTACATAATAAAAAGCCGTTAGCTATTTCATTTATCTAGGATTTTCTCTTTAGTTGGCGTCTCTAATCTTCAGCTACAGTGCTGGCCCGCGGCTAACTGCCTCTTTTACAATGCTGAAATCTC
>JBLHTH010000139.1:0-8994 GCA_047627195.1 Pseudohongiellaceae bacterium
GGTTCCGATAAAAAATCTTTTGCTTAAGCCTTTATTGAGCGTTCTTCATACTCACTGAAACTGGCGTATTCTGAGAAATCAAAGCCGAAGCACGCACACCAAAAAACGAAATTGATCGCGTAGTTAGATGAATTAATTGGGGAAAATACACCGCATGAAAAAACAGATACGATGTGCAGACACACAATACTTTAGTGTCAACTTCAAAAATTCTAGACCAAGTAAGCTGCACGCTCAGCCTAAATAGGCATGCTGAGCTAACTGAACTAAAATGCCATCTGGGTCGGTAAAATACAGTTGGTCGCCTCCGCTAGTACGATTGGCAGGGTCTGTGTTCACAGTCGCTGTAATACCGTGCGCTTTAAGCTTCTCCGCCAAATCAGCTGGATTGTAATCATCAACACCAATACACAGGTGATGCATACCCCCCGGTTTAGGTAGATTATATAACCCCAAAAAACTCTCCTTCCCCAAACCCAAATTGATGCCGCCGTTAGCAGGCCTGCTGATGACATTCATGCCAAGCACTTGCTGGTAAAAATCAGCAGAGCGCTGCACATCATTCACTGATAACGACACATGATTCATAGAGCGGCCGATGGTCACCGGCTCTGGGCTTTGGGCAAAGCTGCTTGGAATACTCGCCGCTGCCGCAACAGCAGCTAGGGCTGAAACCAGTTCTCTGCGGGTTAGCTTCTTATCTTCAAACTTCTCAACTAACTCATCAAATTCGTCAATCTGTTTATTCATTATTATTTCCCGGTAATGCAAAAACCCATAAAGTTCCGCCTTGCGGGACATAATGAGATTCACCTTTGGCCATGTTAATTAAATTCTGTTCACGCTGGGCATCAACACCCCAGCCCGCCAATACAGCCACATATTGTTTTCCGTCCAATGTATAAGTAACAGGGACACCAATAACTCCTGAGTTCAATCTTTGTTCCCACAATATTTTGCCAGTGCTGGCATCAAAGGCCCTGAAATAGCGATCATTGGTGCCTCCCATAAAAACCAAATCACCTGCTGTTGCAAGCACTGGGCCCCAATTCTGATTTTCAAACGTGGTAGTCCACACACGCTCACCGGTGTCAACGTTCCACGCTTGCAGCTCACCAATGTGATCAGCACCAGGTCGCACAAAAAAGCCGCCATTTTCTGACTGTCCCCGCCCCATATAAGCTCGACCTGGGCTGTATTGAACTTCCTCTCCAACCATTGTCGAGCAAACATTGTCGTTAGCAGGAATAAACAACAGCCGCGTCTTAGGATTAAAAGCCGCAGGGGGCCAATCTTTCCCGCCCCAAAGGGAAGGACAAAAATCTGCCTCATAGCCGGTACCGGGCTTTTTACTCATGTCGTATTCAGGCCTACCGGTCACCGAATCTATGCTGGTAAACACGTCTTGATAAACATAGGGGTTAGCGTCTATGAAATTGATGCTATCTGCCTCTCTTTCGAGAAACCAAAGATAGCCATTGCGCCCCGCATGAACCATTCCTTTTATGGTTTCTCCATCTCTCTTGAAATCGATTAGCAGCGGTGCCGATACTTCATCCCAGTCCCAAGAGTCATTCCAATGGTACTGATGATGATTTTTGATTTCGCCGGTACTAGCATCTAAGGCAATCACTGAGGTGGAGTAAAGATTGTCTCCTGGTCTGGTGTCGCCCATCCAAGGTCCGCCGTTGCCAGTTCCCCAGTAGGTCAGATTAAGCTCAGGATCAAAAGAACCCGTAATCCACACCGGAACTCCACCGGTCTTCCAGGTATCCCCCGGCCAAGATTCAGACCCAGGTTCTCCTGGTGCCGGAACAGTAAAGGTTTTCCAAGCTTCCTCACCTGTCTCGGCATCGTAGGCTGCTACAAATCCGCGAATACCTAACTCGCCGCCAGAAACGCCCACCATAATTTTGCCATCGGCAACAAGTGGCGCGAGAGTCATATAGTAACCGTTATAATACTCTTCGACAGGTATCTCCCATTCTACTTCTCCGGTCAAAGCATCTAAACAAATCAAGAAAGCATCGACCGTTGCTAGATACACTTTGTCTCCATACAAAGCAACGCCACGGTTGGTAGGGTGAAACTGAAACAAATCGTCAGGAAGGTATCTGACATAACGCCAAATTAAGTCACCGCTGCGGGCATCAATAGCCAACACATGATTTTGCGGCGTACTAATATACATATAGCCATCATTAACTATTGGAGGCGCCTGATGCCCTTCTCTAAGCCCCGTAGAAAAGCTCCACACGTTTTCTAAATCGCTAACATTGCTGGAATCAATTTCATTCAGCTCGCTGTAACCGTGAGAGTCATAAGAGCCTCTATACATCAACCAATTACTGTCTTCTGGATTGAGCAAGCGCTCATCCGTAACCGGATTATAAGGTGGCAGGGTTTGGCCAAGCGCTGCGGCGGTTACGCCGATAAAAGCAAGCACTCCTAGTAAGCGAAGAACAGTGATTCTCATTTATCTAACACTCCTGTGTTATTTTTATTATGCGTTCTAATTCTGCAGCGCTTGCTCGGCCCTCAACCAGCCGTATTAGAACTGTTGTGTGAACCCGACTCGACCAGTAAAACCTGCCGCCACTATCACTTCCCCGTTGCTGACCTTCAGAGGCAAGATTGCTAATGGTCTCGGCGCTGGCCCACCTACAACATTGCCACCGGCGTAAACATCAAACTGAGACTCATGACAGGGACATGCCATCAGCAGCTCGCTCGAATCCCAGTTAGTAACATCACAGCCGGTATGTGTGCAAACAATTGAATAAGCAATCACGCCGTTAGCTACATGCCTTTGGTATCGAGAGGTAAGTTTTTCAGTGTCAATACGTGTGACCATGACCCTATTAAGGCGCGAGCCACTACGAAGAGCGCCTGTAGCGGGATCGCGCGCCAATGCCGACACTGGCCGCTGATCTAATAAAAGTAGCTCTGGGCGCACTACCTCGCCTTGATTAGGCCCTTCTTCAAAGACTAAAAAATCCCCAGCTTGGGGTTTTTGCCGAGCCGGCGACTGCGCAACCGCGGCCATAGGCAGGGACATCGTTGCAACAACACCTAGTCCAAGCGCTGTACGGCGAGTAATCCTTACAGGTGATTGATTTTTTTTCGGACCTTTACCAGTCATGAGCTTGCCTGTAGTTAAAGCTAAGTTAAAACCTAAGTTGCAATGGGAGTCGCAACGAGAGCTGCACCGAAAGTTCCACCCGAACACATGACCGAAATTGCACAACTGGAAAGAAAATAGGTAGAGGGAAGTTATCAAACTGTTCCACGCCCTGCAATCAAGCATAAATGACTCACCAGCATCAAAGCGACAATAGTTGGCAGCTAACTGCGGCCAGTGCTATGTTTCTATGAACGAAGGTTCCAATGAACGAAAATTTGATAGAACAAGAGCTCAATTTGATAACGGTTCCAGCGCAAGATTAAATCGGAGAATAAAAATGAATAGACGATTGCTGAACATACATTTAACGCATACTTTTTCGGAATCAAGACACAGCTCATCCTTCAATCCTCTGAGCCTCTCCCCGTTAACCAATGTATAGTCCAAGCAGAAGCATGAGCTTTGTTGATTCCAGCTATTACCGATTTGGCGGTATCCGGGACAACCTCTTATTAGCTTTTAAGCCTAAATCATCGCCATCGGATCAAAGCCAATGAGGTTACCGTCTCTTTCAACAGCCATCCTCGCCAGTCTAGCTCTAGGACTATTGCTTGGGTCAAGCCTGAACCTGCTAAACCCGAGCATGGCCGATGCCTTGTCGCTGTGGATAAAACCAATAGGCGTGCTGTGGATCAACAGCATTCGCATGACTGTTATTCCTTTGTTAATGGCGCTTCTACTCACCGCCATCGCCAGCCATGGTGGTGGAAATGCTATGGCCAAGCTTGGCTTGAAAACCTTCGCTTTATTCGTCCTATTTATAGCAGCCTCAAGCTTCTACACTTTTTTGTTTGCACCACCGCTAATCGCGTTACTTGATATAGACCCAAGGGCCAGTGCCTCGCTATTAGCCACAACCAATGCTAACGCTTTTTCAGCCGACGCCCTGCCGCCTTTTAGCGACTGGCTAACCAGCCTAATTCCAGCCAATCCCATCGCTGCAGCGAGCAATGGAGACATCTTGCCTCTACTAATTTTCACAGCACTGTTTGCTTCGGCATTACTTCATACCAAAGCTGAACAGCGAGAGTCCGTAACCGGCTTTTTCTCAGGTGTACGGGAGGCAATGCTCATTCTTATAGGCTGGATAATGAAACTAGCACCTCTGGGTATCTTTGGAATCGTCTATCCGTTGGCCGCTACATTGGGCCTCGAAGCGATAACTGCGCTCAGCTCTTTTATCCTCATTGCCAGCGGTTTGATTAGCGTTACTATAATCGCGCTCATAGCACTGGTCGCCGCACTCACTACAGTGCCCACATTGCAGTTCATCAAGGCCGTCGCACCCGCGCAAATTATCGGTTTCAGTGCGAGATCCTCTTTGGCCGCATTGCCAGCTACTTTTTCAGCGGCAAAATCGCTAGGAGTTAAAGATTCCGTTTCCGGTGTCGTTCTGCCCGTCGCTGTCACTTTATTTAAATTTGCCTCTCCCATTGCAAGAATCTCAGGTAGTTATTTCATTGCCGCTTTATACGGTATCGATTTAGGCACCTTGCAGCTGTTAACAATCGCCGCGGCTATTGGGCTTTTTAGTTTCTATTCGCCCGGCATACCCAGCGGCGGCTTATTAATAATGGCTCCTGTCTATGAAAGCCTCGGGCTGCCTGTTGAGGGGATAGCCATACTCATTGCCATCGATTTAATTGTCGATATGTTTCTCACTGCAGCTAATGTGACCGCCAACACAGCGGCCACCCTCCTTCTATCTCACTACACCTCCAGCCCGGATTGATCGAAATTAGTCGTCAGGCTAATCATTGACTTGGGTCAATTCATTCAAAACCACAGCAACTAATACAGCGCGTAAGAACCTGGCACAGGGCAGTACTACAATTAGAGCTACAACAGCCTGCACATCCAAAACGACCAAAAAATGAACTTAAAAGCAGACCAAAGACTTAACTTAAGGAGAGATCAGCGCTATGAAACACAACCTTATTCTGAGCACGAGCATTGTCGCAGGCACAGTGCTGTCTGGTTTAAGCCATGCAGAGTCGCCTGTTGATGAGATCTAGCTATCTGGCGGAGATGATAATGGCAAAGGTAAATACACCCCGAGCTTAAAAAGCACTGATTCCACAAATAAATATGGTGATGAGACATTAGAGCTGGAATCTTCAGGCGACAGCTTTTGCCAATGGAGCGCTTTGGCAGGATCTAACGGCTAGGACTGGCAATCAATGCTCGCGCTCCAGCTTTCGTAGAGGTCAGTTTTCCCTTTAGCCCCACTGGCAATAATATTAATGTGACCACCATCGATCTTGATCAGTAGCGACTCATTCGTGAAGCAACAGGCGAGCCTTGTCGGCGCAGACTAACAGCCCCTCAAAGTATCTTTGAAATAGCCTAATTCAATCAAAGTGCGGCTCTGCTTGGGTCGCGCTTTTTTTCTTTTCTAAAGCCATCACCCTCCCACTTCAATTCTTAAAGTTATAGCTAATTTGCGTTTGAAAAGCCAAATTCATTTGTGCCTGCTTGGCTAGACAATCATGTGATAGGTCCGCATTGCGGGACAAGGACCTGCTAATGAATAAATTCCTCAAACTGTTCCGCTAAGGTAGACTCAGTACTATGTATAACCCCGACAAATTTCGCCGAAATTCCGCAGCACAGTTGCCATCGGCAGATGTCTTGTCAGTGTCCAGTCTCAACAAATTAGCCGGGTCTCTGCTTGAAACCAATTTTCCCAATGTGGTTGTCGAAGGCGAAATATCTAATCTAGCTAGGCCTTCCTCCGGACACTGGTACCTCACTCTAAAAGACAAGTCTGCACAGGTGCGCTGCGCCATGTTCTCAAACAGAAATCGTTTTCTTCGCTTTCAACCAGAAAACGGTCAGCAGATTGTAGTCCGCGGCAAGCTCAGCATTTACGAAGGGCGCGGTGACTACCAGCTAATCATCGAATCTATGGAACTAGCCGGTGATGGCGCACTGCAACGGGCCTTCGAAAAATTGAAGTCTCAATTACAGGATGAAGGGCTTTTTAAGACAGAGGCAAAAAAGGCAATTGGTACCCACTATCGGCATATCGGCCTTATTACGTCTGCAACTGGCGCTGCAGTTCGAGACATGATCACGGTGTTCGAGCGTCGCTTTCCCGCTACGCGCCTTACCGTCTTGCCAGTTGCGGTACAGGGGAAAGAGGCCGCTGGCGAGATAGCCCGCGCCATAAACCTGGCTAATAAATTAAGTGATGCACTGCGCCTAGAAGCGCTGATCGTTGGCCGAGGCGGCGGTTCTTTAGAAGACTTACAAGCATTCAATGATGAATCTGTTGCCAGAGCGATATTTGCGAGCAAACTACCTATTACCAGTGCGGTCGGGCACGAAGTTGATTTTACTATCGCCGATTTTGTAGCAGATTTGCGCGCACCAACACCAACAGCCGCAGCTGAATTGATGAGCCCGTCCCAACAAGATATGCTAGCTTCCTTTCAAGGATTCCAGATACTGCTGCGCCAGCGCATTAACGCACGAATCCAGCAGCTATCCCAAAATGTTGATTGGCTAAGCCGCCAACTTAAACACCCTGATCGGCGCTTGCAGGAGCACCTAAGAAGTCTTGCTCAACTCCACAAACGGCTGCAACGCAATATTTCATCGCGATTTCAGCAACAGCGAAATTCTTTAATAGGACTGCAGCGCAGCCTCAAATCTAACTCTCCGGCACGGCGAGTGGCCCAGGCTCGTGAATTGACCCTATCGATAAGCAAGCGCATGGAACAGGCGATGTCGTCCACTTTGAAGGGCAATAGAGCTAGCTTAAGTAGTTTAGGCAGAAGCCTCAACAACATAAGCCCACTGAATACCCTAGCTCGCGGCTACAGCATCACTTTCGATGAATCTTTAAGAGTGATTCGCGCAATTGACGATGTTGAAATTGGTAGCACCCTTATTTCACAAATAGAAGGTGGGCGAATAAGTTCCAAGGTTGAATCGATCATTACATCCCCCCAAGATGATAAGGACTAATACAGCGCTGCCTTTGCTCTTAACCTTTGCTTCGCGCATCCTAACCCAACCCGTGGGTGCCCCAAAATGTCAGTTACACCCCTTCTACGGCGCTGTCCCACACTTTTTAGCAGTGTAGGTAGATTTTACATTTACCATTTATTTCAATAACTTAAGCGAGATCCGGGAACAAACCGGGTCAATAAAGCTTGGTCAGCCCGCAATTGTGTGACGCACATAACAAAAACCCTTTGGCAGCCCTTTTTTTGGTATTTTAAATGCTTATAGTCAGCGTGCAGGCTTTATTAAAGCTTGAACTCTGAGCTAACGCTTATACAGCAGCGCACAGACCCTGATGACGATAAGAACCTAACAGGCCTACTCAAATGCCATTTATAGAAAATCTGTTCATGCTACTTTTCGGTCATGCTTTAGCGGATTTCGTACTTCAACCATCTGCCATGGGTTACGGTAAAAATCGCAACGATAAAATCCATGATAAAGAGCACAGTTTGTTTCCCGTCTGGTGGTACTGGCTTACAGCCCATGCCTTAGTGCATGGCGGCGTCGTCTACCTTATTACCAATAGCCTTTTGTTCGGAATAATCGAAACTGTTATCCATTGGATTACAGACTATGCGAAATGCGAAGGCTGGATTGGGATGCACCAAGATCAAGGGATTCATATTGGATGTAAGTTCGGTTATGCCTTCTTCCTCTAAGTGACCGGCTCATTGACCTTCGTTCCAGCCCTTCAAGCTTAGTGCAGCCTTGTCAAGGAATGAACACACAGTCCTTATTGCAGCGACCACCTTACCAGAACAGGTTTTGACACTGCCTTGAAATGAGGCTAAAAACCTGTGTCTGCTGTAGCGGAAATTCGTTAACATCAACGCCTCAGGCTAATCAGACATAAACAGGCAGTCCAATGAGCAAACGAGACCATCAGCGCCAGAAGAAAGAAGCCATGCAGCAAGCTGCTGCCCAGCGAGAACAATCCAAAAAGCTATTTGGCAAGGTCGCCCTGTTCGGTATCGTGCCTGTATTGGCTATCCTGGTCCTCTACACACTCTTTACTCAAGGGCCTACTTATTCGACTGTAGAAATCGCCGAAAACGATCACGTCAGAGGACGCGAGTCCAATCCTGTCACTATTGTTGTTTATGCAGATTTTCAATGCCCAGCTTGTGCAACAGAAAACGAAACAATGACTCGGCTTTGGCCATCAATTAGAGACAAAGCCCATTTGATTTTCAGACATTTCCCAATTACCGCAGCGCACCCCCACACTTGGACAGCGTCCTTGTATGCCGAAGCAGCAGGAAATCAAGGTAAGTTTTGGGAAATGCACGATTATTTATTTGCGACGCAGTCTATTTGGGCGTCCCTTCCCAGCTTCGCCGCTGAACAAGAATTTGAATCCTATGCACTAGAACTCAACCTAGACGTAGATCAAATGAAGGTGGATATGGAGTCTGACGAATTAATCCGCAAAGTACGAAATGATCAGCGCAGTGGCAATAATTCTGGAGTGCTTTCTACGCCCGCGCTTTTCATTAATGGCAAGTTGCTCGCGCGCCCTAGTCGAGATCGAATCGTTGAGGCAGTTGAAGCGGCATACTCAGACTCCGCTGACTAAATTAGCTAAGGCGTACCCTCTGGCGAGCCGTCAGCCGCCTGAACGATCAACATGAATCGTCTCAGAATATCACTAGACTCTGGAGTATCCAGCGTCGCATCATGGAGCGCACGGGCATCCAAACCTTCTGCATAGATATCAGTCTGCCGGGCAAGAATATAGGCTTGAGTAATTTCTTTGCTAAATTCAGGGTGGAACTGCACGCCCCATGTCGATTCGC
>JBLHTH010000140.1:0-8815 GCA_047627195.1 Pseudohongiellaceae bacterium
GAATGTATTCAATGTTGGAGGGTTCACAGAGGGTTCGCTTTATCTGGTTTTGTATATGCATCCAGCTAGCATGCGCTAGTGGATTTATTTTGTCCAGCTCCAAATATGGGTAATGGGCAGAGCTAGGAGCCTGTCGGACTTAGGATAAATCTACTGCGAAAAGGCCATTTCGGCCAAATTTCTCGATCCAATTCGTTGAATAGAACCACTATTCGCCTCATTCGATCAAAAAATTTAACTCAAAATGACTTTCCCTCGCTACTATTACCTAAGTCCGGCAGTCCTAGGCTACCAATATTCATAGGCCCCCATCTAAATTGGAATACTTATATTTAATATTCATTAACGCATTGTTTTTTAGTTCTCTGCAAATAACGGATGTCTTGTAATTCTTTGACCGCTGCGATCAATCTAGACTTTACACCAAGAGTAGCTTTTTAGTTTAATGTTATCGGACACCTTAAAAAGAAATATTATTTATTAACTATTAAGGTGTGGAAATGAAGCATTTAAAACGAATAAACAGCAGACAAAAAAATTTAATAAAGAAGCGATTGCTCTGGTTTATAGCTTAAGGTTATCCAGTATCGAAAGCGGCAGCGATTGAAGAGTGCTTGACCTTTATTCACTGAAGGATCGACACAAGGTCTAATACAAATCAAGGACGGTGATACTAATGATATTAGTGAGGTGTAAAAAATTAAGAATTTAGTAAGTGAACATTCCATTTTCTAAATGAGCAATCCAAGATATTACTAGTATCAAAGAAGTTTAGAATTCAGGAGCAATAATCGGTCAAACATTTCGGACATACGCCATAATCAATATTTCCCAATAGTTAGCTTTTAGATGGCATACTTTTAACAATTAAAAAATCTTCAATTTCAAGCCAAGTATTTTCATATTTATACTTACAGCACATAGTACATCTTCTTGCTTGCTTCTCTGTTTCTTTATCAGAATTCAAGGTATTGATATCTATCGGAAGTCCTCTTGATTCAACTCTTAGCGTAATATGATCGATTCTTAATTTTCCATCTTTTAGTGGAGATATCCTCATTTCACAATAACGCCGCATCCGAAGTTCGTCACAGCGATAACGCCTAATTATCTGTTTTTTTAAAGATCGCGCACGCATAAGTATCGTGTTGACAGATATTTTAGTCAGATCTCCCTGGATAAAACTAAACAACGGTTTATCTATGATTTTTTCCGAAAAATGAGCCTGTTCCCCTCTAATTACTTCATTATTCCATGAATTCCCAACGGCTATAATGGTGTCTTTTTTGTTTAGTATCATGTTCATGGTCAACACCTGATTCTATTAATTCTCACTTTTAACACTAAATAGGTTACGTTAAGTTAAGTAAAAGAACTATAGAATCCCCACCCATATTTGTCAATTTTCTGAGCTGAGCTTTGGGTGTCACCGCTACGGCAACCTCGCAGTTTTTTGCAGTAGAATAATATCTTATAATAAACCGGCTGTTGGAGCCGGTAGCTGCCTATCGATTCTTAAAAAAATTTTTATCAAAATGCGCCCCTTTCTTTCCTGCTGCTCCTTCCAAATCGCTCTATGCTTTATTAAAAGGCATTCGATCTTAAAAAGCACCTAATTTGCATCCAGTGAAATCTGTCGGTTTCATAAAAATAAATTACAATTGGTGACTAAAAATGAATTTAACCTCAAAGCTATTTTCTAGGGATAGCTGTTCGCGAATGCTCAATACGTCCTACTATTGGTTGGTTATTGCGATTCACGCTGTCTTTTTCAAGATTTGCCGATTTTTAGCCAATTGTGAAGCGTAAAGCTTTCAAACTGCTGGCTTTGTTGGAGCCATTGTTAATGATTAATCGATTGCCTTTCAAGTATTGCGAGTGGCTTTAGGGGTAAATGGAAATGTTCTAGTTGTTGCTGTTTGATTTCGTCATCAGTCGCTTTCTTTAGATCAGAACCAGAGGCGATGCGCTCTTTAATGTTAGTGTGATCTGACGCTTTAGGTGTGTTTCATAGACAGGCATGAGTAGGATTCAGATCGACGAAAGCCACATACTAGAGCAGGGCTTCTTCACTCAGCAGAGCCGGTGATTTTTACCGATTTTACCAGTATTAATTGATGCATCTAACGGTCGAGAACTTCATTATCCGTTTAGCTTTCAGTCTCTTGTAGCATCAACTTTACGACGAAATGAATAGAGTAGACATCACAGCATAGCTGCAAATTTCGATGATATAGAATGACAATACGAATATGGCTTTCAATCCACCGTCGGCAGTGTATATATTTCTTTGCCGTAACAATCATTAACTCTACTCAGGTAACTGCGACTTACATGGCCGGAAATTACAGGGTAATAGGGCGTATTTGTATAGGCGACAAGCTGTTTTCTGGGTAGGGTAATTGTATTCTCCTTTATCCATTGAGGCATCTTTTTCATTCTTGATATTTAATGCTGAGTGGATAATGTTATATGGTCAATTGAAGAGAATTAAGGTTCGCCTGTCCTTATTCGCTTTATTTTTTACTGGGAACATAACAAATGAGATGGATCAAATATTATTGGAACTTCACCGTGACACATCGAATGGTAATGCAGGGAATATGATTCTAGAGTAGGGACCTTCAGTCCAAAGAAGTTAAGTTGTTTTCGCCTCAATAAGACTTCGTAACTGTTTAGAATCATTAGCTTCCCAGCTGGATACCCATTCTGGAATATCATCGGCAGGCATAGGGCGAGCAATGCCATAACCCTGCGCCAACTCACAACCCAGATGTAATAGTGCTTCGCCATGAGCAATAGTTTCCACACCCTCAGCAATCACTTCACGCTGGAATGCCTTAGCTAGTCCTACAACGCTTTTAACAATCGCCAAATCGTCGATATCTTCTAACATGTCACGCACGAAGCTCTGGTCGATTTTAATCAAGTACGCTGGTAGACGTTTGATATGGGTGAGTGATGAATAACCAGTACCAAAGTCATCCAAGGAAAAGCGTACGCCTAGTTCATGGCAAGCATTCATGGTGTCAATCACCTGGCTGATGTTACTTAACTCACTGGATTCTAATATTTCCAATTCTAAATAGTGCGGGTCTATTTCAGGATGCGCTGCTAACAACGCTGTTAAGCGAGTGGTGAAGTTACCTTGTTGTAATTGATAGGCACTAATATTGACACTGATAGGCAGATGTAACCCCATGCTTAGCCATTGGCTTATTTGAATTAGTGCAGTGTCTATGACCCATTCGCCCAATTCCAGACTAATGCCATGACCTTCTATCACAGGAATGAAATCTAAAGGTGGGACTAAACCACGGGTAGGATGCTGCCAGCGGATTAACGCTTCTACGCCGATTACTTTGCCAGTGTGCATATTCACCTTGGGTTGATAGTGCAGCACAAACTCAAGCCTACCCATAGCCGAACGAACATCGCCTATACTTTGCTGCAAAATCTTGATCGCGCTATCTTGGGCTGCATCAAACAGTTGATAGCGGTTCTTACCTGATTTTTTAGCTGCATACATGGCTTGATCGGCATGACGCATGAGTTGGTCTGCGTCTGCACTGTCTTGTGGATAGAGGGTGACACCAATACTCAATGAAACTTGCACTACGGCATCACCCACAGTAATTGGTTCAACAGTAGTCTTTAGCAGTCGTTTTAATATTGGCTCACTATCTTCGATTTTTTCTAAATCAACCATGATAGCGACAAATTCATCACCGCCAACACGGGCCAGCGTATCACATTCTCGCAAAGCTTCTTTCATTCGATTTGACAGTTCGACGAGAAGCTCATCCCCGAGTTCATGGCCGTAGGTATCATTGACGACTTTGAAGCCATCTAAGTCCAGATAGGCAACGGCTAACGACCGATTGCTACGTTTACACTGCATTATACCTTGGTTTAAACGGTCTGCCAGTAATACTCGGTCAGGCAGACCGGTCAGTGGGTCGTGATGGACAATATGTTTTAGCTTTTCTTCGGCTAGTTTACGCTTGGTAATGTCAGCTATCGCGACGAGGCAGTCCGTCTCGGTTGCCCCAGTATTAGCTTCAAGGCTAAACCAAAAAACCTGCTTGCCAACCTGAACCGATATCTCACAGTTTTGCCTTTCACCCTTGTTGAAAGCTTTTGCTAGACAGTCGCTGAACATCACCCGATGCTCCAGGTTTACGTAGATTAAAAACCGTCGCCCAGTTAATGATAAACGGTCAAGTCCCAGCAGGTTAGCCCCCTGCAAGTTGACCTGGGTGATCTTGCTGCTGGAATCAAGGATAAAATAACCTATCGGCGCAAAATCAAAGAGCTCAGTGTAGCGGTGCAATGCTAGACCTTCAGCATCACTTGCCTCGCGCAGCGCTTCGTTTTGCATCTCTAGCTCAATTTGGTGAACTTGCAGTTCGTGGAGCAGTTTGTGCGCATCCTCCACCGGTAGTTCAGAGGCCTGCTTCGCCTTGGCTTGCAGGCGCGTTTTGGCAATTCGGCGCAGCTCGTCGTTCGTAGGTTGGTTCACTAAGTATGTTTCCTTACTCTGCTAAGATTTAAAATCTGCCTTTACCGGATCCACACTCCGGCAGCCTGGTCTTTTAATCGTTTTTCCAATATTGACTGAGTGGTGTTCAGCACGGTTTCCAGCGTTTTGGCGGTATTTAGCTCTGTCGTCTGATCGGTATAGCTGCCTTGCAGCACAGCTAATGCTTCGCGTAACGTCGCATCAGTCAGCTCGCGACCGGTGACATTATAGCCAATGGCATATATGTCTTCCCCGTTGACAAAAGAACGAGCGGTCCATTCGAGCCACTTATAGGAGCCGTCTTTGCATATATAACGATTTTGAAATTTTATAACCGATATTCCCCTTGCTAGATTCTCAACTTTATCTAGCGTCGCTTTTTTGTCATCGGGATGAACGAAGTTGACAAAAGGCTGAGCAATTAACTCTTTTTCAGAAAACCCGAGCGTTTCAGTAAATGCAGGACTAACCTTCTTGAAAGTACCTTCAGAAGACGCAATGCAAACCAAGTATGCTGATAAACTAAAAAATCTCTCGAGGACTACCAGACTCTTCTTCAGCTCTTTCTGGACCTTTTCAAGACCCGCTTCCACCTGTTTACTGTTGGTGACGTCGACAAAGGTAATCACCACGCCATCAATTATGTTTTGCTGAGTACGGTACGGCATGATGCGGACTTTGAACCAGAGTGCATCTTTGGTCATCACCAGCTTTTCAATGAACACCAGCGTTCGCAATACCTCTCTCATATCCTTTTGCAGCGCGGTATAATCCAGCTCGCTCACCACATCGGAGAGTGGGCGCCCCACATCGCTAAGAATCAGTCTGAACAGGTGGGTGGCGTACTCGGTAAAGCGTCGTACATTTAATCCATTATCCAGAAACACGGTGGCGATTTCTGTACTGTTCAGCAGGTTCTCCATGTCGTTGTTGACCCAAGACAAGTCTTCCACCTTGGATTGCATTTCAGCGTTGACGGTGTGCAGTTCTTCATTGAGCGATTGCATTTCTTCCTTGGAGGTGGTTAGTTCTTCGTTGGTAGACTGCAGCTCTTCGTTGGTCGATTGTAGTTCTTCATTGGAGGACTTGAGCTCCTCCTGCGAAGATTGCATTTCTTCACGCAGAGATTGCATTCGTTCATGGCTCTGCTGAAGTTCTGGCTCCATTACTTTTTGATTGGCACCCGCCTCAGATTGCTTTTTGAGAGCTTTTACGGGGGGAGTAACATCAGTAAAAATCACCATCAACGAGCCGCTTAATGATTCTGGGGTGGTCAGCACCTGCACCGTTAGATTAATGGTTCGTGTGCCACCGTTGGTGCCTACGATTAAACTCGGTACATTCACGGGTTCACTTTGGCGTTGCGCTTTCTTCATGGCAACTCCAAGCTCGTGCCGCAAGCCCTCGCGTGCCATGGCGTATAGGTTCCAGTTAGCCTTGCCCGCTGCGGGTTCAAGATATTTCCCGGTACGGCCATTAATATAGAGTATGTCACCGTCGGCATTGGTCATCACCGCTGCCGGAGCATAGTTTTGAAGCAAAATCTGGTCTGCCAGACCTTGAATATTGGGGGGGGGCGTTGTCATAGTTTGGGTTATATGTGTTAGGGTTTTTGCTTCGATTGTGATCGGAATTGTTCTAATAGGGAATTCGACCTCAGTCATCAATAACGGGGTATCGATGCGACTGTAGATTTTTGAATTATTCTCGACTGGCTTAAATAACCTACTGAAGTCACCGACGGTCTCGGAAGTGCCCAGCATCAGAGCGCCCTGCGAGATCAGTGCGAAGTGGAGCAACGGAATGAGCCGCTTCTGCAACTCTGGCCCAAGATAGATTAACAAATTGCGGCAGGTGAGTATGTCTAGTTTGGTAAATGGCGGGTCCCTGATGATGTTCTGCGGCGCAAAAATCACCATCTCGCGGATTTCTTTGTTGATGCGATAGCCATTGCGGTCTTTGGCAAAGAAACGATCGATGCGCTGCGGCGAGACATCGGATTCAATATTGGCGGAATAAAACCCCAACCGAGCCTTATCGATAGCATCTTCATCCAAATCAGTGGCAAATATTTGAAGCTTGAACCGCCCTTGCGGCTTCACTTCATCCAATGCTTCCTTGAACGCCATGGCTAGTGTGTAGGCTTCTTCTCCGGTGGAGCAGGCTGGCACCCAGGCGCGCATTTCTTTGCCTGCAGGATACCTAGCCAGCATGGTGGGTAAAACTTTGTCGCGTAATTGCACCCACACTGGCGGGTCGCGGAAGAAATTGGTGACACCGATCAGTAGCTCTTTGAACAGCAAGTCCTGCTCTTGAGAGTTCTCACGTAGATAGCGCACATAGAAAGCGATCTTATCAATCTGATTCAGTTCCATGCGTCGCTCAATGCGGCGATTGATGGTGTTGTCCTTGTACAACGAGAAGTCGTTGCCGGTACGGTCGCGCAACAGAATGATGATCTGTTCATATGCACTGTGAGATTCAATCTTCAATATTGGTTTTACTGTGGTTTCAATGCCGCGGGCCGATGGATTGAGATACGCCAATAAACGTTTCGGTAGATCTTTAACAGGACATACAATATCGGCCAACTCGGCGTCAACTGCACTACGGGGCATCGAGTCATATTTGGCAGATTCGGGCGACTGTACCATCGACAGACCTGCATTTTTTTTGATAGCACGCAAGCCCAAGGTACCGTCGGAACCCATGCCCGAGAGGATAATTCCAACCGCGTGTTCGTGTTGATCAACTGCCAGCGAGCGAAAAAAGAAATCAATCGGCAGTCGCAAACCGCGTGGGGCCACCGGGTCTAACAGAAACAGCACCCCGTGTAATATCGACAAATCTTTGTTGGGTGGAATCACGTACAAGCAGTTCGGCTTAACTTTCATACGATTGCCGGCCTGCGTTACTTTCATTGAGGTAGCACGCTGCAGTAGCTCGGGCATCATGCCTATGTGGGTCGGGTCGAGGTGCTGGATGACGACAAAGGCAACGTCTGATGGCGTGGGAAAGTGAGCTAAAAATTCCTTAAGTGCTTCCAAGCCGCCGGCAGAGCAACCGATGCCAACAATAGTCAGTATTTTCTTTGCAGCCGCAGTAGATTTTTTTATTGATTCGACTTTAGGTTTTATTTCAGAAGCCAATTTCTTTTTCATAAATCAAATACTCTGTGGATTTATTATTATTATTATTATTATTATTATTATTATTTACTATAGATAAATCGAGTCAATAAAGATAGCCACATCTGTGTTGCACAGACTGGTACGATTATCATTTAGATTAACACAAGTCATACACAAGAGCAGGTTTCTTTATCTCGCAAACCGTTATGCGACTGCTCAAAAGCTTATTGAAAGTTTCATAGTCAGTCGGATTATCCAATTTAGTCGTTTAATCTTATCGCTTACTCAACGCTTCCTTAGTGAGCTTATCGCTATCGCGGTATAATTGTTTTTTTAAATCAATAGAGAGACAGTTTGAACAAATCTAATAATAATGGCACTACAAAACATTTGAAAAATATTGGGCAGGGCCTAAGCGATTTATATTCTCACATTCTGAGTTTAATGTTTAAGAGACGCCATTTTCACGCGCTGTTAAAATTTTTACTTATATTGGTTGGTCTTTCGATGAGCTTCGCCATTTTATTCCAAATGTTGATGACTTATGAAGGACAGCAGCACTCTTGGATAGCTGGACTTTACTGGACTATGTCGACAATGTCGACGCTTGGCTATGGCGACATTACGTTCACTTCCGACTTGGGCCGGCTTTTTTCGATTCTAGTGCTAATATCGGGCATGATCTTTTTGTTGGTTTTATTACCAGTTACTTTCATTAAGTTTTTCTACGAGCCCTGGCTCGAGTCTCGTGTCGTTGACAGTGCATCGCGCAGTGTTGCAGTTGATATGAAGGGGCATGTAATTTTAACCTTTTACGATAATGTTGCCAGTGCACTCATCGAAAAACTGACCCATTTCAACTATCCCTACGTTGTTATCTTACCTGAGTTGGAAGAAGTCACTCGACTGGAAGAGAATGGTATAATGGCGATTTATGGTGAATTAAACGATCCTGAAACCTTTCGTAAGGCGAGAGTGGAGTCTGCTGAAATGGTAGCGACCACCCGCTCCGACATAGTGAATACGTCGGTGGTTTTTACGGTTCGTGGTATTACCGATAAGACTCGAGTTATCGCGACCGCACGAGAGCATGAGTCAACTGAAATACTTAAACTTGCAGGCTGCAGCCGTGTGTTGGATCTTAGCCGTTTGATGGCAGAGG
>JBLHTH010000141.1:0-8796 GCA_047627195.1 Pseudohongiellaceae bacterium
GCAAAGGTACAGTGAAGTGGTTTAATGCAGATAAAGGATTTGGATTTATAACACCAGAAGATGGGGGCAAGGATCTATTTGTTCATTTCTCTGAAATTAAGAGCAATGGCGAATTTGCAACACTCAATGACGGTCAGTCAGTAGAATTTGAAGTTGGTGAAGGCCAAAAAGGGCCATGCGCTACTGGTGTAGTACCCTTATAGACCGTTATAGACCCTTAAACACTCTTCATAGTGTGTCTATAGAACGTTATAGCGCCGTTGTAATAGGTGTTTGCTGCTTGTTTGGTGATTTTGTCAACACATAACAATCAGATCAGATAGGAACCAGGGCTACGCCCTGCTTCCTACTTCTCAGGGCGGCTTAACCCAGAGTTGCAGTATTTACGACTTGATGCGCAGCATTGTAACCAGTGCTTGCGCATGTTCTGCTGCCTCCACGCCCAGTGGTGTCAGAAAGCCCCCATCTGCCAAAGTAACGATATTTTTTGCGAAAAGTCGCTTAGCTGCCTCAATTCGCTCGGGTGCTGCTTCTTGGTGGATTTTTAGACCTTCTAGCGAGCTGTGTAGATCGAATAAGTTTAGCAATTCCACTTCTTCTAAAAATTCCTGATTTAAATTCATTATCTTGTCTCTTTTAATAGTTAGAGCCACAATTGGTGGCGCCACTCTTGGTGTTAGTGGTTAGTGGTTAGCCAAAATTCAAAATAAGCCTTAAGTTTTCGGGCTAAACGCTTCCTCCAGCCTGCATCTAAATAGGGTAAGGAGTCTAACGCGGTTTTGGCAATCCGCTTATCTCCATCAGCACTGAACGTGGCTCGCCACAAGTCAAAAACAGTAACCCCTGACTCCCCGCTTTGCAACAAACTAAAGCTATCGCTTAATTTGAATTCACCTGGCTGCTCAACCCGAAGGTAAAAACCCAGCCTGCCGGCACTTAGAAATTGGGCAGGAAATGACGCATCCTTAATTCTCACACCTAGTTTGAAACATGGAATTCGCGGCTGAGCAACCTCTACGATAGTCGAGCCAAGCTGATAACGAGCACCAATGGAAACGGTTTCATTGTCCAAGCGGCTAATGTTTAGGTTTTCGCCAAATTGGGAATCCTCCAACTTTAGTTTCTTTAAGTGCCGCTCCCAATAACGGTAATGGGCATCTGGATAGACGTAGATCGCTTTATTTAGGCCACCGTGAGATCTCAAATCTGCTTGAACGTCGCTTTTAATACCTAGCTCACTCACTTTTACATTTTTCTCAGTGCAAAACTTAAAAATACCAGTAGAGTGCTCTTCTCCATTATGAAAAATTTGCGAGGCGCCCCCAATAAAAACTCCGGTAATTACAGACCCCACCATTACGAACCCCTAATTTTTTCGCGTGATTGTAGCAGCATAGACGATGCCACTACCTTACTAACAGCTAGCTCTTTTTTGCTGCGAACGCTTTGTCGATAGCCTTTTCAACTGCAATATATGCCCCTGTTTTGAGTAGGGTTCCGTGGGCTGCCAACAAACTATCAAATTCCACTGCTAGGAGCTTACGAAATTGTGATTCTAGGCTTTGGTTTTCTGCAGTCATAAATTTCAACCAAATTGGACCCACGATGGTGGTTCTAGGAAAACCAATAAATGGCAATAGTAATTTCGCCGGTAAATTGTTGTAGCTGTAGTCACCGTAGTTTTGAATTGCATCGCAAGTTAGTAATAAACCTTTACCGACATTAATCAACAATACACATTCGGGCTGCACGCTGCCGTTAAACTCTATAACTTCAGCATTTGAAAATGGCAGCTGACAACCCGCTGAAATTTCATTATCGATCTTAGGCGATGGATAGGTCGAGCCATTCGCCTGCGACCACATAGAAGCAGAATACTTTTCGCTATAGTAAGGGTCATCAACTCCATGAAATGCCCCTAAGCGCACGATATGCCTTATCTTCCCTAAAGCCTCAATTTGCAACTCAACCTCAGGGCTTACCCGAATAGGATTGATTAAGGAGAGCTCATCACCCTGTCGAATAATTGCCATGTTGCGAGTGATGCGCAATATCGGGTTCATTTTTATGCTGCCGCGCACCATAAAAATATTTTCTTCTATTTTTTCAACTTTACCGTGTGGATAAATCTTTGATTGATTAGACATACTCAGCACTCTCTTTTTATTATAAGTTTTATTGAGGCCCTATTACCGGTTAGCCGCGCTACCGGGCAGTTGGCAGATTCAGCAGTTCCCTCATCGATGCAAGAAACTTTATTGATGCTGCAGCCCGCATCTGTAATGGCCACTTTTATCCGATAAGGCAATATCTTTTGCTTATTTGCCTAAAATAGCCAGTTAGTAAAAGTGCTGCAAAACGGCTTTATTCACATTTGTGCAGCTGACATTCTAGCTCAATTGATCTCTTACTAGTGAAGCTAAAAGCTTGCGATGATTCCAGCTAGGTATTTCTCATAGAGCTGCAGCAAACCAACGATTAGCGCCTTTGGTATTTGAAGGAAGCCCTTATCTAACCGCTGAGCCTTTTACAATTCCAAAATAGGCCTTGGCCAAATACTGCCGAGCAGCCTAGCAGAAGAAGCCCTGCACCTCTTGAGCATTGATTGAAATAGGTGAATTTAAGCGCCTTTTATGAAGTGTCACGAATTGACGGATACCGCGTTACCTATCGATGGTTTAAACAAGGCTTTGGGGAAGTCGGATCAAGACTGGATCTTGGTGACTGTATCTGGCGATGGTCAACGGCCTTCATCACGAAAAGCCTAAAATGTTAACAAGGATGATTAACATTTGCCTGACGATTCATGAATACCACAGACTTTACTCAAGACAAAAAAAACAGCCTCTAAGAGGCTGTAAATAAACTGGAGTTACCCAGGGGGAAGAACCGTTCAAATCTAATCACTGAAACTTGGCTTAAGCCTCTTTTGCAGCGCTCTGTGCGATTAACGAAGCATATCTTTCTTCAACAGGAACAAACTTACTCTGTGTTTCGTCATAAGCGTTTACCGAGCCGTGCTCAATATCATAAACCCAGCCGTGTAAATCAACCTCCCCAGTGCTCATTTTAGCCAAGACAGCCGGGTGTGTTCTAAGATGTTGAAGCTGAAGAAGGACATTTTCCTCTGTAACGCTGCCTAGTTCATTTTCAGTAGCGCCACTGTGTTTAGCTCGAACAACTTCAACCGCAGCGCGGGTGTGGTCTAACCATTCTTGGACGTGAGGGAGATCGCCAAGAGCAGAAACATTAAGCGCGCCTTTCATAGCACCACAGTCTGTATGTCCGCATATCACGATGTGCTTAACACCAAGAGCCGCCACAGCAAATTCTATAGAAGCGGTCACACCACCGGCCACTCGCGTATGCGGAGGAACAATATTGCCTGCATTGCGAATAATGAATAGTTCACCTGGCTCAGTTTGGGTAATCATATTAGGATCGATTCGAGAATCAGAGCAGGTTATGAAAAGCACCTCAGGGCTTTGCCCATTGGCCAATTCCGCAAAAAGCTTCCTCCGCTCGGCAAAAGAAGTAGATTTAAATTTAACAACACCTGAAATAACTTTTTTCATCTCTAAACTCCTTATTTGTGAACTGTTATCTACTCTAAATATAATAGTAGAGTGTTTTTATTAATAAAAGTTAGGTAAAATTCTGTTACTCGTTATAGCTTTATACTATCACCTATATAGGGGGAATTTTTGTGGAAGCCTTAGATAAACTAAGCTTGAGACAGCTTCGATACTTCGCCGCGGTGGCGGAATATGGAAGCTTCCGGCAGGCTGCATTCAAGTTGAATATAACCCAGCCTACTCTGAGCAATCAGATTTCCGTCTTGGAAGAGTTGTTAGGCCTACAATTATTCGAACGATCTCGCAGCGGCACAAGTACCACTGTCGAGGGGCGAGAGTTGTTAATCAGCGCTCGGAGAGTAATAGAAGAAGCACAGGGATTCTCTACCCAAGCAGGCTCCCTCTCCGGCGGCGGAATCGGCACTTATAGACTGGGAGTCACGCCTACTTTGGGGCCGTATCTGCTCCCTCATATTTTGAGCCCAATACACAGCCGCTATAAAGATTTAAAACTCTATGTCAGAGAGGAAGCTCCTAGTGACCTAGAGAGCGGCCTGATCAACAGTCAATTTGATTTTATTCTAAGCACGCTGCCGATCATGTCCAAAGAGCTCGTTGTTATGCCACTTTTTAGAGAGCCGCTAAAATTGGCCATTACTAAAGACCATAGACTTGCCAACAAGGTCCGAATCAATCGAATGGATTTATTCGGCGAGCAGGTGCTGACCATTAGTGAACATCATTTGTTTCACCGCCAAATTTCCGAACTGTGCGAAAAAGTAGGTGCATCGGTGCGCCGAGATTACGAGGGGACAAGTCTGGATACTCTCAGACAGATGGTCGTTATGGGAATGGGAATGGCATTTTTGCCAGCTCTTTATGTACGCTCTGAGATCCGCCAAGAAAGTGAACTACGTATAGCGACTGTAGAAGGGGTCAACGTGGTACGAAATCACGCTTTGGTTTGGCGAAATACTTCACCGGCTAGAAACTTCTATCGCCAGCTAGCTTTAGAAATTAGAGAGATTGTTAGCGAAACGCTGAGCGACGTTGTTATTCCGATCAATGGCGGAACTTAAAGGGGTCGAAGACACCTACAAAATTTAGAAGCTCTAAGAGAGCCGCGCAGCCGGGAAGTTTTGGTGTGTCGAAGCAGCACTCCGACACTCCAAATTGATCTATTAGGCGGTCGTGAGGCTACTCTGCACCGTCCAAACGTTTGATCTTGCGCTTAATAAGCCGTTCAATCGCTTTCAGCTGCTTCATTTCATCTTGCGAGACGAATGAAATTGCCTGGCCACTTTCGCCCGCCCTGCCCGTGCGGCCAATTCTGTGAACATAGTCTGCAGGCACATGAGGAAGATCAAAATTCACAACAAGGCTCAACAAATCAATGTCTATACCTCGCGCTGCAATATCTGTAGCGACTAGAACTTGAACTTTATCATCCTTAAAATCTTGCAGTGCTTTAGTACGTTGCGCCTGACTTTTGTTACCGTGAATAGCAGCTGCACTCAACCCACTTTTACTAAGCTGTTTTACCAACTTATTAGCTCCGTGCTTGGTTCGGCTAAACACCAAGACCTGCTCAGATGTATTGCTAACAAGCTCGGTCAAAAGAGCTGCTTTATTTTCTTTTTCAACCCAATAAACGCCTTGGCTTATTTTCTCAACAGTCGAGTTTCTAGGCGCCACGTCAATTTCAATTGGATTTCTGCAGATAGTCCCAGCGAGCTTGCGAATCTCTTGGGAGAAAGTTGCAGAGAACATTAGGTTCTGCCTTTTTTCTGGAATCAGTTTGAGAATCTTTCTAATATCTCTTATAAAGCCCATATCGAGCATTCTGTCTGCTTCATCGAGAACTAGTACTTCAATATTGTGAAAACGTATAGCGTTCTGCTGGTATAAATCCAACAGGCGCCCTGGTGTTGCGACCAGAACATCCACACCGCGACTTAGAGTTTTCAACTGTGGGTTAATATTTACCCCACCAAAAACTACAGCAGATTTTATTTGCTCGTTTTGACCATAGGTTTTAATACTCTCATGAACCTGAGCTGCCAGCTCTCGAGTAGGAGTAAGAATCAAAGCGCGAGCTCGACAAGGTTTAACACGTGACTCGCCGCTCAAATGTTGAAGCAATGGCAAAACAAAACCGGCAGTTTTACCTGTTCCTGTTTGAGCCGCCGCCATGACGTCGGCACCCCTTAAAATGGCAGGGATCGCTTGCAACTGAATTGGTGTTGGTACTGTGTATCCTTCTTTTTCTACGGCACGTAGCAAGGAGTCGGATAATCCTAGTGATGTAAATGACATTTATTTTCTCATTTCTTTAATTTACAAAAATATACAGAACTGCCAACGCCTAATATATTTAATAGACAGGCACGCAGATGCTGCGAATTCTAATTTAGCCTAACAGTAGTGTTTGGCTGCACGGTTGTGCAATCGATAGGTATGGCTTGAAGTTGGGTGTCGTGTTGTAACGGTACTGTAACGACAGCAAAAGCAGGCTACGACTCGTGCTCAAAAATGATCTATACATTTTTAAAGCTTTATACGAGTGGTTTTTATCAGATGACTTTATTGCTAAAGCATTGCACTCGCCTTGAATAACGTAGAGCTACCCAAAACTGAGCGGGAGATTATCACTAAACCCGATCAATAGCTTCGTTTTTTTGCGCGCAGCCAAGCTTATTTGACGCTAAACACGATGAATTTATCCACCAAACTGTACTTTTAATAACCTTAGCGCTCGTAAAACTAGATATTTCGGTCAATCACACTACTTAGTATCCTGCCTACTTTGAGGTATGATCCGAGCACTAAGAATAACTACAAACCAATAATAAAGTAGATCTATTTACCCAAACGAAACAGGAGATATTAGTGAATAAGCTAAATAGAAGTGTACGACTCAGCAAGGGCTTGATGCTTTTGATGATGTCCTTGCTGGTTGCATGTAGCGCAAGTACAACGAGCAATTTAGACATAGGAGGCCGAGATCTAGTAAATGCCTCTCCTGAATCCGTAGGTATGGATTCTGGTAGATTAGACCGCGTTACTGCAGCTATGCAAGGGTTTGTAGACGCAGGCCTGCTGTCCGGCGCAGTTACAATGGTCGCCAGAGACAACAAAATCATTCACTTCGAGTCCGTTGGACAGCGTGATATAGAAGCTGGCGCGGCGATGACTAACGACACTATTTTTAGAATCTATTCAATGAGCAAGCCAATTACTGGCGTGGCGTTGATGATGCTATACGAAGAAGGCATGTTTAAACTTTCTGACCCTGTGGAAAAGCACCTACCTGAATTCAAGGATATGCAGGTGTTTGCGGGCATGGATGACGACGGCAACATGATCACCGAGCCTCCGAGCCACCCAATGACCATTCGAGAGCTTATGAGCCACACCGGCGGACTGACTTATGGCGTATTTGCGCAGTCGCCAGTTGATACCATGTATGTTGATGCTGGTATGCTAGACACCACAATGCCGCTAAGCGAAATGGTTGCAAGGCTCGGCAAAATACCGTTGAAGCATCAGCCGGGTTCTGCCTGGGAGTACAGCGTGTCAGTCGATGTGCAGGGTTACCTAGTTGAAAAACTTGCTGGCCAGTCATTTGGCAGCTTCTTAGAAGAGCGTATATTTGCTCCTTTAAAAATGACTGATACAGATTTCCATGTACCTGCTGACAAAGCGGATCGATTTGCGCAGATGTATGTCAATTCTGCTGAAAGCTTACTCACTCCAAGTGAAATGTTTCCTGGCGCCGATTTCTTGGTTGACCCTGTTTTAGAGGGCGGCGGTGGCGGTTTAGTATCCAGCACTATGGATTACATGCGCTTCAGCCAAATGCTTCTTAACGGCGGCGAACTAGATGGCGTTCGAATTCTTGCTCCATTAACCGTCGACTTGATGCATCGTGATCAATTGCCAGAAGCCGTTAAAAGTATTGGCCTTGGAAATCGTGGCACAACCTTTGGTTTAGACTTTGCGATTATCGAAGATACCGTAGAAGCTGAAGGCTATTCCAAAGGTGAGTACTTTTGGGGCGGAGCTGCCGGCACTTGGTTCTGGATCGATCCGGTAGAGAACTTAGTTTTTATCGGCATGATTCAACAGGCAGGCCCGATGATCCCAGACGTTCGCGGCACATCTAAGCGTTTGTTATATCAATCAATTATGGATGCTTACGGTATCTAGAAATTAAAAAGTTCGCGCTTAACTTCTTAAGCGCGAACTTATTTTCCAGCAACTTCTCTTTATTTTTCTTGAGCATCGGCGCAATCTTCCTCAAACTCATGTAGCTATACTAGCCGCTGTCCTTGTCAGTCTTAGTTTGACGTCGCTTTCGCAAAGGCAGGTCTTGCCATCATTTCTGCCAAATAGCGTTTACAGTTTGGCTTATAGCGCTCAGCTAATCCTAATCGACTTCCCATATAAAGCGCAAAAGTAACGGCAATGTCCGCAATCGTAAAACGATTCGCTACGAGAAAGTTTTTACCTTCCAGGGCCGCCTCTACAGATCGAAGTCTTGAGTGATACCAGATGCTGTAATCCTCTACCGCTTGAGGTAGGCGACGCTCCTCAGGCTCCAGCTTTGAGTAGCGCAGAACAATTGCCTGAGGAAAAGTCAGGGTGGCATCACTTCGATGTAGCCAATTAAGATAGTCACCATACTCAGGCTCGTCTCGCTCAACGCCGATAGCGTGCGGCCCATACTTGTCCACCAGATATTGGCAAATGCCGCTAGACTCAGTCATCGTTAAGTCGCCATCGATAAATGTCGGTACTGTACCTAAAGAGTTGATATCCAAATAACCCTCAAAGGTTGCACGAGGCGGAAACTCCATCGTAATCAGTTCATAATCCAAACCCATTTCTTCCAACGCCCAAAGTGGTCGAAGCGAGCGGGAATTTGAACAGTGATAAAGTTTCATAGTTTAAGCCTCTTGTTTGTTTACACAGCGAGGATCAGTGTTTTGAATGTTCATAATCACCTCACGCGAAATCGGAAGAGGGGCGCAACCGTGAGTACTTCCACATATTAGATCCCATTCTGGGCGCGCCTGTGTATGACAACCAAAACAGTTGCCGCCAAATTGGTTAATAACTTCAGTGGTGCCACGAGTCTTTATTTCTGAGCCCATAGCAGACACATTCAACTCAAAAAATTCCCAGTCATCAGTTGCCTCATTCCAGCCAGGCTGATGCT
>JBLHTH010000142.1:0-8614 GCA_047627195.1 Pseudohongiellaceae bacterium
GTGCTCCGCCGGAGTGGCCGACAGCCCCTGATGATTTTGCCAGGATAGTTTGAACTCCATTTTGTCGAGATTGGAGGTAGGTCTCAATCACTCCAAAATTATTTGCTGTAGAGGTGTCGCTCTGGCGCTGGTAGATGAGAGGTGTATTGCTAGCGTTGCCGCCTTGAACATGGCAAACAACACAGCGGTTATTGATGATTGGCAGATCTACATTTTGTTGAAAAAGAGCTAGGGCTTGAACCCTAAGCTCGTCGCTGGCTGGGGGGCTAACTGTGTTGGCTCCAAAATTGGTGAGCTGTAACGAAACAGGAGCGTCGCTAATTAACGTTAATTCTACGAAAAAGTCGACACCGTCGATAGCTAAAGTTGGAATTTTTAAAACTACGCCCTCAAGAAAAGGTGCGTTGGTAGTATCTCCACCACTTGTTTCAGCGGCAGCAGCTAAACTAAACGTTATTGGTTCGCTGCCTATATTTAAGCTGAGATCTACTGAGAACTGCAGGGCGCCAACCACAACAACTGGCATCTTTATAATAGTGCCTTCTAGGGTTGCTACTTGAGCTGCGGAAGTTTGGATAAAAAGGCCGGCGCACAAAAAGAGTGCGAGCTTTGAGAGAACGGTTTTTTGGACATTCATTTTAAATTTACTTCCTAATTGACTTCGTCAAATTGAATTCTGTTTTGTTTATACCAGCAAAGTTCAAGCGATTCTATGATCCCGTAGTAAAGTTTGAGTTGGTTGGCATTAGTCCTCTAATATTTAAGAGTTGTCAGCTTAAGCGGTATTCCTTAGTCGAGCCAGAGCATAAAGTATTGCGCCTAACACGACCCAGAAAAGAATTATTCCCCATTCTTGAGGCCAAATCAGTGCAGAGGGGCTACCCGGCAGGTACAAAAAAACAAGACCGATAGAAAGAATCAAGGCAACGACTCCCGTGGCAGACCCAAAGGGCGTTTTGTAGGGGCGTTCTAATTCCGGTTCATTGCGTCGCAGCACAAGAAAAGAGGCGGCTACAAAGATATAAGCAACCACGATTCCTAGTCCGCCGGCATTGACCAGCCAGACCAAAGCCGGTCGGCCAAAGAAAGGGCTTATGATAGAGAGTACACCAATCAACCAAATTGCATTGGCGGGCGTGCGGTACTTAGGGTGGAGCTTGCCTAAAGCGGCTGGCAGCATGCCCGCATTAGCTAGGGCGTAAACGGCGCGGCTAGCACCGACTATTAGCGCATTCCAGCTGGTGATAATTCCGGCGAGACCAGTGAGTAGCAGTATAGTTTCACCAACTCCACCATAAACTATGCCCATGGCGGCCGCTGTCGGCACTTCTGCTGTAAGCATTGCTTTATCTGATGCTAAAAACCCGACCCCAAAAATGATGAACGCATACCATGCGATAGCCATGAGCACAGAAAGTACAAGGGCCGAGCCAATGTCTTTGAATGGTAGGTCAATTTCTTCTGCGGCCTGAGGGATAATATCGAAGCCAACAAACATAAAAGGCACCATCACTAACACGATGGCAATGCCGCTTACACCATCGATAAAAAGAGGTTCTATGCTAGCGATAGAGCCGGTAAAGCCGGCGCCCAAAAGAAAGACAGCCCCTATCACAAGTATAATCAACACCACCGAGGTTTGAACAACGGCGACAGTCTTAACACCAATAATGTTAAGAACTGTCATTATAACGGCGCCAGCTATACCGGTGAGCACCCAGGTGAGGTAGACATCCCAGCCGGCTATGGTCCATAGATACACCTTGTCTAGACCCGGTACCAATGAGCTGGCCACCGTTGGCAGAGCAACTGCCTCAAAGGCGATGACAGACATATAGCCCAAGATAATCGCCCAAGTGCAGATGAAAGAAGCTTTCGAGCCTAACGCACGGTGGCTGTAAACATGTTCTCCGCCTGCAAAAGGCAGCGCGGAGGCCAGTTCAGCATAGGTAAGTCCCACTAGAGTAATAGCTGCGCCGCCAATCAGAAATGCTGTGATTGCGCCCAAGGTGCCGGCTGAGGTAATCCACACGCCGGTAAGTACCACCCAGCTCCAGCCGATCATCGCACCAAAGGCCAGAGCGACGACATCTGCGCGCCCAAGAACGCGCAGGAAGCTGGTTTGGCTGGAAGGGTCAGTCATTTAGGGGCACCAAATCACCTAGCTCTAACGAGCTGTTTTTGCTTTTTTCGATATTTAGATTGGCACGCAGCGAGGTGCAGCTGCGGGTTGTTTCAAGTAGGGTGAGGGTTTTTTTTGGCCGGTAGACAGTTCCTGTCATGCTAGCTCCTTTTAATGTTTATTTTTTAAGCGGCGCACTTACGGCAATCAATTTTCTAAGTTGATGCCCGGTGAGCGGTTAACAAACCCTGCGCATGTGCGTATATCAGAACTTCATCCAAGGCTTTGCTAAACAGCTCTAACATTTCATCTATCTGCGGCTCAGTGATAATTAGAGGTGGACAAAAAGCGATGCAGTTGCCACCAACAGCCCTGATTAACAAGCCATGGTCTTGGCAGGTTTGCTTAAGTAGCGCACCGATACTAGCATCTGGGAATGGCGTTCGAGTTTTCTTATTGGCGACTAGCTCGATAGCGCCGATTAGCCCTTTGCCCCGCACGTGTCCCACTAAAGGATGATCTGCAAATTTGTGGAGACCAGACTGCATATAAGCACCAACTGCGGCTGCATGTTCGAAGAGCTTTTCACGTTCATAAATCTCAATAGTTTTTAGTGCGGCAGCGCAGGCTGTTGGATGGCCCGTATAAGTATAGCCATGACCAAAGACCCCAACCTGAGCGCTGGGTTCACGCATCGCTTCATACATAAAATCGGGGATAATGGCCGCGCTAATGGGAATGTAGGCAGAGGACAATTGCTTGGCAAGGCTCATTAATTGAGGCGTTGCATTCATCGTGGTTGAACCAAAATCACTGCCGGTGCGACCAAAGCCACAGATAACCTCATCGGCCCAAAACAGAATCTCATGGCGTTCTAATATTTCTTGAATCGCTGGAAAATAGGTGTCAGGAGGAACAATAACACCGGCGGCTCCACCAACGGGTTCAGCTACAAAGGCGGCGATAGTGTCGCTGCCTTCTCTGGCAATAATCGACTCTAAATTCCTAGCAAGGCGAGCTACAAATTCTTCTTCTGTCTCACCGTCTTGCTGGCCGTGGTAGTAAGAAGGGGTCTCAGCTCGCAGGATGCCGAGTGCGTCAATAGGAATATCGAAGTGGGTATGCATCGCAGGCAAGCCGGTTAGGGCGGCGGATGCCATGGTCACTCCATGATAAGAGCGCTCTAGACTGATGACTTTTTTCTTCTTCGGTTTGCCAATGACATTAAAATAATAATGCAGCATCTTTAGCTGAGAGTCATTTGCCTCACTGCCTGAGTTGGCAAAAAACACCTTGGCGTTAGAGATCGGGACCATCTCGGCGAGTTTATCTGCAAGGTCAATACCCATTTGGTGGGTACGCCCGCCAAACATATGGCTATAGGGCAGAGTCTTAAGCTGCAGGGTGATGGCATCAATAAGCTCGTCGTTGCCGTAGCCTAGGGCCGAACACCAAAGGCCTGCAAGGCCCTCTAAGTAGCGTTTGCCTTTATCATCGAAGACATAGATACCTTCACCACGCACGACGTTGAGGTGGTCAGAATGCTTGAGATTTGTAGTTGGGTGGATAAGTGCTGACATAGTATTGAGCTTAATGCAGTGGGCCGGGTAATTCTAGTGCGTTGTCAGTCTCAGATTGGGCATTGTTAGAGGAGGTAACCTATATGGCTGTTCAACTTCTCGAGAATTTACGAACTGGATAGCATACCTGTTATTGGGTTGCATAATTAGTCGGCTGCTCATAGTCTGACTTGGTTGTTGAGTTTAGGGAGGCTAGATATTCATCTATAAGGGTGCCGACTTTTTTATAGTCCGGTTCAGTGAATTGAAAGTTTAAAATGAAAGACTGACACCAATGCAAAAGAAGGATAAACAGCTAAATGTCGAAAAGAATTTTATCTTGAATATGAACGCATCAGCCGACATTAGTTAATTTTCTATAAATAAGGAGAGAGTCATGTTTATTAAATTTGAAAGTAATGGGTCAGCTCCTTTCGTCATGCCAAGCGGTATTGCGCTGCAACTCGTTTCAATGATGGGACAAGGTAAAGAAATCGATGGATCGATTAGCGGGCCAGTTATTCTGGATGCGATCTCCAAACTTGAAAAGGCGCTTGTGCAACACTCTGCAGATGAAGAGATGGAGCAGTTAAATAAAAAAGGTGAGAGGTCGCCTGAAGACGATGAGGCCGAGCAACCTCTGCGAACAAATGTTCGGGCAGTGCCGCTTATGGAAATGCTACAAGCAGCCAAGCAAGTAGACAGCTTTGTAATGTGGCGACCTGAGTAAATTAAGTAAAACCACTGTAGCGCGATTTACATAGAGCTTTGCTTGAATTGCCTGTAGTAGGTCATTTAGCTTTTAGTTATAGCGGGGAAAAAATTTCGGCTGCAAATTTTGCCTTTGGCGCATAGCCGGAATGTGAGCTGCAGATATTGCCGTCACGATGAATCAAAACAATAGTTAGAAACCCAATCAAAGGCCCATAGAAATCCTTCACATCGCCGCGCCCATCGCCAATGAGAGCTGGGTAGCCCATTTCCATTTCCTTGGCATAAAACGTCAAAACGTCGATGAGGTCATCGATTGAGATACTTAAAATAGCAAGCCCTTGCTCCTCTTAGCTATCAAACAACTCGATTAAGCCGAGTATTACAATTTGGCAAGGACCAGACCAAGGGGCCCAAAAATCTAGTAATATTACCTGCCCTCGAAAATCACTTAGCTGAACTTCATCGCCATGCATATCCCTTAAAGTGAAGCTTAAGCATGTCAGTCTGTCCGTGATAGTGCACTCGAGTGGTTCTTGAGATAGGGATGTGCGCACTAGCCTAAACAAACAGACCGTCGTTCAAACTTGAATTAATATGCTTATAAAAACGGCCTTGAATTGTAGTGGCCAAACTGTGTCCTGAATTACAAACGACTTAGAATATTGCCATTCAGGCAGCGCCATCAGCCTCACCTTGTGCTATGTGGTGAAACGCCATCTGGTCTCGTATAAGCCCTGGATAACCGGTACCGTTTTGGTAACCAGTAGATCAGCTACAGGGGGCAGCAGTTTTATATATAGAGCTTCTTAAAAGATTAAAGTCTCATCAATATAAAAGGTTTCAAAAACCCTGTTGCCGAACGTACTGTATCGTTGAATATCGAAAGTCGCAGTAATCTGTGAATAGAGCGTACTCTGTTGGCTTAAAAGTGCAGATGTAAAGACATCACCAAGCGCTCGAAATAGTTCTTTGTTAGCTGGATCATAAACAACCTCGGTTGGAAGGGGGAAGAGGCCATTATTTTGCTCCGCGGATAGCCACTATAAAGTCAACGGACAATACTTGACCTGAACTTTAGCTTATAAATTTAGCCTTCCCGATACTGTAACAGGCTAGTGTTGTCGCAGCTCCTGCTGCCGTTCAAGAACGACTATTACCGCTGGTGTGGGTGGACTTCCTATTCTCAAGCTTTTACTCTGTTGTACTATCAAGAAAAGTATCAAGAAAAGTATCAAGAAAAGTATCAATAACAGTAACAACAATAAGAACGAGAAGAGGTAATATCCATGAATCTCAGCCGTATGCCTAAAATTGCAAATCGCCGCACTACATTAATTCTTGGTGCTATTTGCTGCCTTGTTGGCAGTGTTAGCTTGGCGCAGGGACTTCCTGGAACTGAAAATGGCGAATGGCGCTATCTAGGTGGAGATGCCGGTCACACTCGCTCATCCCCTCTGGATCAAATAAACCGTAGTAATTTCGCCGATCTGGAGCAGGCTTGGCTTTGGCGTAGCGATAATTTTGGTTCCAGTTTAGATTACTTCTCTCGCTCTACTCCTATCTATGTTGATGGCATTCTCTATACCGTTGCTACTCCACGCCGGCAGGTGGTGGCTATCGATCCGGAGACAGGTGAAAACCTTTGGACTTTTCGAGAGCCGGAAACAATTCGACATCAGCGCTCACCTCGTCAGGCCTACGGCAAAGGAGTGGCCTATGCGCAAGTGAATGGGCGTGGTGTTATTTATGTCACTACACCGGGGTTTTTTCTTTGGGCTCTTGATGCAAAGACTGGACGTCCTTTAGAGAATTGGGGGTCTGAATTTCCTGTTGGTCGGTTTCCCGAAACCGGCGTTGTCGACTTGATTCCAAAACTGGTTGAAGACTGGGGCCCTTGGCAGGATTTTATTGTGGCTGGAGGTAAGTACGATTCTGATTATGGGGTTCCGCGAGAACTTGGCATGGTTACCGCTTCCGCGCCGCCTATTGTTGTGAACGGTGTTGTCGTCGTTCTAGTAGGGCATCAGCCCAGCTATGGGCAAACCCGAATTGAAAATGTCCCTGGAGACATCATGGGCTTTGATGCTGAAACTGGCGAATTCCTTTGGAAATTTCATTCCATCCCAAGACCGGGAGAAGTAGGTCATGAAACTTGGCTCAACGATGCGTGGCGTTTTTCTGGTGATATCTCTACCTGGGCGCCAGCGTCTGCAGACCCAGAACTTGGGCTTGTTTACATGGTGACTAATGCGTCAACAGTGCAAGCCTATTCAGGCCACCGGCCTGGGAATAACTTATTTGGCGGCAGTGTGTTGGCGTTAGATGTCAAAACAGGTGAGCGTAAATGGCACTACCAGATACACCGCAGCGATCAATGGAACTATGATTTGCCGACCCCACCTATGCTGATGGATTTGACTGTAGACTCAAAGCAAATCCCCGCACTTATTCAAAACACCAAACAGGGGTTGGTGTTTGCGTTTAATCGGGAAACTGGAGAGCCAATCTGGCCTATAGAGGAAAGAGAGGTCATGCAAACAGAGGTGCCCGGCAATTGGACCGCAGCGACTCAGCCCTATCCAACATGGCCGCAGCCCGTTGATGCGATCGTCAACGCTGGCTTGACGGATGAGTTTGTTATCGACTACACGCCAGAATTAAAGCAGCAGGCTCTTGAGCTATTGGCAGACTTCCGCATTGGTGGTTTGTATGTTCCCGCTCTGCCTCGAGATCACGGCAATGATTTTACTAACAATATCGGTTGCCTCGGTGCGGGCAACGTTATTCCTCACCCACCGGTGGCCGACCCAAGCACAGGCATGATGTATAATTCCCACAGTCGCAGTTGCTTTGCGCCGGGGTTTATGGAGCCTACCAACGGAGTTGATAGAGATAACCCCAACTACCCTAAGCCAGGAGATGGAGGTGTAACACCTAACAGCACGCCTACCACAGGCCGAACCGTAGCGGCGTGGCTGCCCCGAGGGGGTGGCGGCATGCCCACTATTGATGGATTGAGACTGTTTAAGCCTATGGATAGCCAACTAACAGCTTATCAAATGAACACAGGGGAAAAGGCTTGGTCCTTGCCTATAGGACCCACGCCAGAGCGCATTAAAAACCACCCTTTGCTTGAGGGTGTCGAGGTTCCAGAAAGCGGCGGCTTGGGCTGGTCCATCCAAATGGTAACAGGTGATGTGTTGGTGCAAGCCAGAGCAATGAGTGAGGGGGGAGTTCAGTTTATTCCCGATGAGACGCTTACTCTAAATGCCAGAGACAAATCTTCGGGCGAGCTATTGGCAAGTGTTCCGCTGCCCGCGCCAGCACAGTATGGAATGATGACTTATATGCACGAAGGTAAACAGTATATCGTGGTGCAGATTGGTAGTTCGCGCACTGACTTTCCGGGGTCATTGGTGGCTTATAGGCTGCCTTAGAGGGTTTCTGTCGCAAGTTGGCTGATTACATAGATGCTGTAAGTTTTCTCTTCCTTGTGCACAGTTTTCATTCGTACTTTGACAGGAAAAGTTGCGCCGTCAACGTTTTCGATTATTGAGTCGAAGTCGTTAAATCCGGCTGCATTTTTATGCCAATAATTGTCGAAAAACAACTCATCTATATGCATCTTTCCCACCACGTGCATTTTTTTGAAACCAAACATGCCTTCGGCGCGCTTATTCCAAGAAAGTAGTAAGCCCACGTTGTTGGTGATCAACGTTATGTCGAGTGAGTTATCAAGGATGAACTGAAGGTCTTCCTCCGATTGCGTTTTCTGTTCAAGTAGTGCGGAGACTTTTCTATAAGTTTTCTCAACTTCGTCGAGGTTCAAAGCCAGCAGCATAATAGGAAATAACAGCACTTCCATATAATAAATGAGATCGAAAAAATCAAGTGATTCAATCGCTGGCATCCAGATACGCGCAATCAAAATTGAAAAGCTGCTGAGGATTAACAGGCTTCGGCTTGCAGAACCTTTCGGTGCAACTCTTAGAATTTTCCAAACAATAGCAAGGCTGACAGCTATTACAGGCGCGCCAGCGACATACCACATCAATGCAGTTGCGGGCAGTCCACTTAGCAGCTGTGCTGCAATGCAGATGACAAAAACCATAATAAAGCCATAGGTTTGAGCCTTATTTCGGTTGCTATACTCACCATCAATAAGGTTGAGAGCGAATAAGAAAGTTAGCGATGCAACGAACTGAATAAGTGCGGAGAC
>JBLHTH010000143.1:0-8579 GCA_047627195.1 Pseudohongiellaceae bacterium
TACCCCGCTGCCGCCGTCAACATGATACTGCACCAATTCAATATCTTGGCTGCTTCGAGTAACCACCACGGCGTTGCTGTCTGGATTCCAAGCTGGGCTAATAAAGCTTGCATAGGTTTCGTCGCTAAGCTGGATAGGGTTGCTGCCATCGATAGCTGCTATCCATAAATTGTCTTTGCCGCTGCGGTCAGTAATAAAGGCAATTTTCTGACCGTCTGGAGACACCACTGGCTGGCTGTCAAATCCCATGCCACTGGTAATCCGCTGCGCTTGACCGCCCGTGACAGGTAATCGATAAATATCGCCGAGCAGGTCAAAGACTAAATAAGCATCATCTGGGGTGAGTGACACCGAAACCCAAGAGCCTTCGGTGACAGTAAAAGAAAGTTGAGCGGTGGACCCTTGCAGAGGCAATTTATCTTCAGCGGCTGTGGCGCTGCAAACTAGGCTGGAGATGATAAAGGCGAAAGGGATTTGGGTGTTAAAGATTTTTTTCAGCATTGGTCTTACCCTAGATACACGGTTCCACCAACACTATCATTTCAATCGTGTGCTGTCAGTGACGTTAATCAGGACTCTGGCGAAAAACTTTATCGACTCAGATTTAGTTAAACTCAATTGCACCAGACCGAGCATTCAGTTTTATCGATGCTTCTGGAAAGTCTCCGATTAGCAGATTGCGGCGGTTGTCTAGGAGTGGCTTTTCTGGGTAGTGCACCATGACTTGCTCATCAGATTCACTGCTAAGTTTGTATAGCTGCAAGTAGCTGTTTTGAAAAACCTCATGGTCGCGGTAGGTTGCGCCCATTCCCCAAATACTCAGCAAAGCGACTGCTAAAATGGTGGGCTTAGTGCCCTCTTTGCAGATTAAGTAGAGGCCTAAAACAAAGGGGATAAGGTAGAGTCTCGCCACGAAGTTATGCGCTGTTACAATGCTGTCCCCTTGAAAGCTAAACATTCCCCAATAAATCACAGCAGACATAAGGTATATAGCTATCATGGTGATTTTCCCTGCCATTGACTTGAGTCCCGCAACGCTCAATATTACGGCAGCCATGCCGACCAAAACTATTGCGCTGCTTGGGGAAAACTTGCTGAACTGGAACCAAAAACCAGACAAGAAACTCAAGCTTGGCAAGAGAAAGCTTTCAGTCGAAAAGCCGTGAATGTCAGCATCGGAGCCTAGTGGGGAAACGGATTGTCTAGCTAGCCAATAGATTGCCGAAAACGTAATCAGTGCCAATGAGACTGATGCTATGGCTTTTATATTTGTGTCTTTCGCCTGATAAATCGCGAGGAAGAAAAAGGGGATAGACAAGACATAGGCTTCTTTGCAATAGATCGACAGGACCATCGCAACAGCATAGGCCAAGTAGTTTTTAGAACTGTAGAATTTGGTCGCTAAGGCAAGGAAGAAAAGACAGCTGGCATCAAAAATATTCGCGAACCACCCTGCTGTAATCAAGGCAGAAGATGAAAATAGAAAAATGGCATAAAAAGCCAAAGCCCTTTCTTTGTTGGCACCTTGCTGATGCAAGACAGATGAAAACAATGCTGCTGCAGCAAGAATAAATGCTGCGTTGACATAGCGCAGAAAGACAAAGTTGCCATCAGTCAGCTTAGCGAAGACTATAAAAAAGGTACTGCCTAGTGGTCTGTAAATATCTAAGGGCAATTGTTGCAACCAGAACATCTTTGCTGCTTCAAAGAGACTAGCACTTGCGATAGGTTCGGCAGACAAGATAACGAGGGCGTTGGTTTCGTCCCATACGTCAGCAATCATCAGATTGCTGATTAAAATAAGCCATGCAATGGCCAAAACTAGATAAAAATATCGATTATATGAATTTAGCAAAAGGCTGAGGCTTAAGGCGGCGCGTTGTTGAGTAGTCATGTCTAAATCCGAGAACACAATCGAGCCACTAGTATACAACTTGTGATTAAAAAGGTTAGTCCGCATAAGCGGCCAAAAAAGAGAATAATCAACAGGCCCTGAGCACCGGCTAAGTTTTGTCCAATATTGGTGAAAATCTAATAATAGGGTGGAATCTTGGATTGGCCCACGCTAGGCTTCGATCAAGTTATGGATAAACTGCAGGTCTATGAAAACTCCACTTAATATTTCAGAACAATCGCTCATATCCTGTCCGGTTGGGGTATTGACCAAACAGAGCTTCAGGCATCAGGCGGCGCTTTTCTGGCATGCCCATCGACAAGTCTACGGGGGTGGCGCAAGCACTCGAACAAAAATTTTATGGGTGGAGAACAATCTTGCAACTGAGCCGCGAGTAAAAGATCTTGCCTGGCTGCATGAGCTAGGTGCTCCTTATCTTATCGCTAAACCCTACTATGAAATTTTTGACTGCCCTAGCCACGGGGTAAATGTGCCGCTTAATATTCAGGCTGCGGTGGCCCAGATTATTGACCAGTTTCATCCAGACCAAGTTATAGAAATACTAGACTGCGACATGTTTCATTTGCGAAAAGCGCCAGTTTTTCAAGTAGCTGATGATGAGATTCTTGTGGATTCTATTTATGAATCGTGGCATCTACACTCCTTGGGTAAGCACCGCGACGTTATCGCCAAATATTTCAAACACGGCGGCGATTTTTATAACGGCGGCTTTGTTCCGATTATTGGCCGTGCGAAAACCATAAAAAAGATTCTCGAGGCATGGGTAGAAATTCATATCGATATCGTCAAGCGAGACTTCTCCGATAAAATCAAATGGTGGGCGGGAATGTTTGCTCTGCAAGCAGCCTGCGAAAATACTCAAGTTAGAATGATAGGCATTAACGCTACCTATATTCCAGGTAAAAATGAGCTTGCGCTCAACCACTATATTGCCCACTACTCAGTGGACAAATTTTTCGACAAGAAGAATCCCGCTTGGCCATATCTTAAAACCAGTGATTTCCCCCAAAACCGTTACTACGACTGCATTCGTGGTTGGATGCAAGCTAAGGAGACAGACCAAGACACTTTCCAGAAGAGCGACCAAGAGAAGGCTCAGGCGCTAGACCCAAGACAAGACGCAAAGAGCCCAGTTGTAATGGAGGATAAGTGGAAGCATTGGATTGCTAAATGTCTGCTTATGGAGCACGCCGATGCGTCTATAGTCGCTAACCTAGCAGCAAAAGGCTACAGCGAGCACTTTGTTGAAGAGGAAATCAAGAAAGCTAAGTCAGACCCTTATTTTAAAGGTGCACGGGATGTGTTCGCCAGAGAAAAATCTAAACTAGAAGTAACAAAATTTGAACAAATCAAGGCTCAGAAGAATAGCGCTTGGTTGCTAAAAACCTATGAAAAACTTTCTCGAATGGATAACAGTTTCGGTGAGATTGAAAGAATTTCTGTCCCTCCTTTTAAGGAGTTTGTCAGCAAATACTTAAGCCGAAATCGGCCGGTAATCTTAAAGGCAGCGATGGAAGATTGGCCAGCCTACAAAAAATGGAGCCTCGAGTATTTTCAGCAGGTCCACGGCACCGCTACGGTAAGTATTCAGGATGGCAGAGATGCTGATCCGCACTATGAAAGGAATCAAAAATTTTTTAGGAAGGAGGTGATTTTTTCAGATTTCATAGAACGCCTAAAGCAAACAGAAAGCTCCAATGATTTTTACATGACCGCTGGTAATATGGCGCAGCACATAGAGTCCTTGCCTGAAATTTTTGCTGACAGTGACGCGGTAAATATTGGCGATGGCTATCTCACAGGTCAAACAGAGGGATCACTCTGGATTGGTCCAAAGGGGACAATTACACCGCTGCATTTTGACATGGTGAACAATCTGTTTTGCCAAATTAGAGGTAGAAAGCAAGTCCGACTGGTTCCATCGTGGAGCTTACCTTGGGTATACAATGACTATCACGTTTATAGTGACGTTGATGCAGCCCGCCCTGATTTCGATAAACACCCTTTGTTTGAGAATGCGACGGTATATGATTTTGTGGTCAATGCTGGCGAAGTGCTCTTTATTCCCATTGGCTGGTGGCACCACCTCGAGTCTCTGGATATGTCGATCAGTCTTACACGGAAGAATTTAGCGCTGCCTGCGAGTAATTCCTTTGGCGCAGGGTTTATTAAGGAGTCTACTAATTTTAGCGTTGGGAAATTGGATTGAGACTTTTCAAAGGGCTTTGCTAGCTTGGTCGCACAATTTGCGACCTTAATTTACGACGACATTTTGCTACGATAAATTGCTTAGAAAAAGAGTAATAACAAATTGATGGATTACAAAGAGCGGTCGGCGCTAAACGACATTAAGATATCTCTTGGAGTGGGTGGATTGCTTTCGCTGCTAACCTACCTCGTTTTTGGGGACGTGTTAGCTGCTAACTGGCGTGCTGACGATACTCAAATATTAGCCCATGCGCTCAGGCACAATGTTCTAGATAATTTTTTCAACCCTGAAGTATGGCGCCAACTGTCTCCGGCTAATCTTACACCTTGGGTTGTCGCTTCATTTGAAATTGACTTGCTCCTGTTTGGGCTCTCCCCGATCGGATTCTATACGCATCAGCTAGTAGCTATATCTTTGGTGGCGATTGCTTGCTTTATGCTACTTCGGCTTTGGCTAGAGCAACGATTCGCGTTCGCCGCTGCGCTGATTTTTTTGCTCGGCCTGCCAACCACTGCGGCGGCGAACAATCTTATGACTAGGCACTATGTAGAAGGTTTGCTGTTTGCCTGCTTAGCTGTGTACTTTTGCGTGAGATACCTTCGACAGGGCCTGTCAAAGCATCTAGTCGCTGCTGCGGTTGCCTATGCACTTGCTATAAGCGCAAAGGAGATATTCGTTCCGCTGGTGTTTTTAATACCACTGCTTGCTGAGGGGCCTAATCGATATCGCGTGAAAGCGTTTAGTGCGTTTTTTATTGTGTCAGTGGCCTATACATTTTGGCGAGGATTCATGCTTGAGGGGCTAGTTGGGGGCTACACGGCACCATCTCAGTTGCTGAACACCGATTATTTGATGACAGTATTGAGGTTTATGTTCGGTATACCCGCTTTGCTGCTAGGAGAATATTGGCCGGTATTGTCACTTTTCTATTTGCTGGCCTTGGTGCTGGTTGTTGCGAAAAGTAAAAGAGCAGTTGCTATGGTATTTGGCATTTTGGCGCTAGAACTGTTGCCCTTGGTGCCTATTGCGAACATCTCGGGTATCGCATATCCCGGCAGATACTATTTGCTTATATGGTTTACGTTTTGCTTTTCTGGTGGTTTTTGCTTCAAGGCCATCGAAGGCACCCTTTTGAATAGAGTAACCCCTGTACAAAGCAAACTAGTGCTGTTTGCACTAATTTCTATTGTAGTGGTTTATCTACTGACTTCGAGGCATCAATTCTCCACTGCAATAGCGCCAGCAAATGCTGAATTTGATGTTCAGGCTGAATTCATTTGGGAAGAAGGAGATGATAAGTACTTTATTCCAAGCGATCGATTGTTGAGTGCGTTTTGGTTTGTGCGAGGATTGCAAGAGATCAAGAAGTTTGATCGCGTAGACTCTAGTATGCCTAATATTATTCTCGATCAAATGTTCCTGTCGGGAACAACGCAGCCGCTGTATGAGTTTGATTATGACTGTGTTTGCATGCTGAATGTGTCTGAGACACTGAAGAGCAGGATAGAGATTCAGCAAGCATTGACTGACCCTAATGGTGCTATGCAAGTTGAAATGTCATTCCAGAATAATGTATTCAAATGGAATTTTGGTCCCTATATCGACAATGACTACTACATTTTTTCGGACTACATTGGTGTGGTTAGATTTCCCAATCAGGGGGAGTTTCTATTTTACGATATTGAGGGTCCGCTAGAAGTTAGAGTTGGTCACTTTCCCCCCAATGGGCTGAAAACCTACTCAGGCATAATGCTCATCGAGCAGGGAGCGGCACCTGTAACATGGCCAAATTGACCAACGCGTACAGGCAACGCCTGATTTAGAGTAGCTAAGAGCTGGTTACTTGCACTTAATCTGGGTAACCTAGGTTTTTAGTTGTAAGTGGCAATATTCATGAGCACAAAAAAACCTCTCGATGGTTATAAAGTAGTAGATTTTTCAGCGGTGTTTGCTGGTCCCATATGTTCACGGTTTCTATTAGATTGTGGCGCCCAAGTCATCAAAATAGAAACCATTGGTGCAGGCGACATCACCCGGGGGGTCGATGGCATCACGCGAACCTTTGCTCATTTTAATGCGGGCAAGCGAAGCGTTGCTATAGATCTTAAAAGCCCTTCTGGACAGGCGCTGGTGAAGCGACTCATAGCCGATGCTGACATAGTTATTGAGAACTTCCGCCCTGGCATTATGGCGAGATTTGGCTTGGACTATGACAGTCTCAAAGATAGCCGGCCAGGTCTGGTTTACTGCTCTATTTCCGGCTTTGGTCAATCGGGGCCCTACGTACACCGAGCAGCGTATGCGCCAATTGTTCATGCCGCCAGCGGCTTCGACAGTGTTCACGCTGCGTCTCAGGGAGATGCCGAGCCACGGCCAGCAAATTGGGAAATCATGGTTGCCGACATACTCACCGGTACCACCGCTTTTGGCGCTATTCAAACCGCATTGCTTGGGCGAGAGCGCCACGGCGTGGGTGAGTATATCGACATTAGTATGATGGAATCGATGATGACGTTAATTCCTGCCCACATTCAGAGCGCGCAGATGGAGGAGCCACCCGTAATCGGAAGGTTTCATCCATTAAAGGCTAAAGACGGGTTTGTTATGCTGTGTGCGGTGTCGGATAAGAACTTGGAAAGCCTAGCAACTGCTTTAAATAGGCCTGATCTGCTTAGCGACCCTCGTTTTATCAGAGGCCCAAGAACCGCCAATTTTGGTTTGCTGGTGACAGAGGTTGAGCGCTGGTCTTCATCGCTTACCTGTGACGAGTGTGAAGAAGCACTTAACCTGGCTGGCGTGCCTTGCAGTAAATATCAGCAAGTTGAAGATTTGTTTTCACACCCGCAGGTTTTGGAGCGCAAATCATTCACTAAAGTGTCAGATGAAAAATTGGGCGATTTTTTAATTCAAAACATGCCGATAAAATTTCGCAACACAGAAAACTCAGCAAGCCCTTGGGTCGCGGATTTAGGGCAACACACCGATGAAGTGTTAACAGGTGAGCTGGGTTTGAATCAGACAGAGATTGACGAGCTGCGCATTCAAAAAGTAGTTGCTTGATTGTATTAGTTATATGCTTATCGAAAGATCTGTAACTGCTGTGAGTTAGCCTCAATCCGTCAATGTGTAAGCATTGGCGAAAGGTATCGATCTTGCTTTTGTTTGGTCTGAGCTAAGTTCGGTTGGGTTAAAGTAAATTGAGTTAAGCCTAATTCAAAAGAGTAGCGGATAAAAATGAAAATAAATGAAGCACCTGTAACTGCCATGAAAAATTTTCGGAATTGATTGACGCGCTGCGGCAAGCTCTACCAGATGACACACAAACGCTGGGTTGATACTTCTATAACATACCTCAATTCGTGCCTCGGCTAGGCTTTAAAGCCCAATTTTTTATAGAAAATGAAGGTCTAATTTTAAGCCACAGCTGTACAGTGATTGAGGCTGTGCTGGACCAGAGGCTATCGAATAAATGGAGTAATGCGCAGTACCCAAGAGGCGCCAGAATCTATTTCTATTATCGGGTATCAAGCCTGTAAAATTTGCTGCCTCAATAGATGCTATAGTCGATTCCCCTGATTATATTGCTGGGTTTTATCGTGACAGCGGCCAAGGTGGGCGGGGGCTATTTTATACGAGAAAGCCTGACTAAATACCTGCAGTAGAGTGCCTCGCCGAGAGCACTAGCAAAGCGCCGCTGAAACTAATAACCCAATGGTAATAAACTTCTCAGAGGAGTGGTTTCTGCCTCGTCAAGGCTTTTGGCGCTGCTTCCCGCCGGAAAGGCGGAGTCTGCTCTTGCCGCCTGTTAGACTATAGGCTTTCAATCTTTTAATAGGATCGTTCAATTACTGCAGCTTTGCGTGTTACCAATTAACTCAATAGTGTTAACGAAATACTCACTAGCCTGTTCACTTGCAAGGTAGGGAGTAATGTTAGGTAATAAATAGGCGTTTTTTTCGAAAATCCTTGTTACATTTTGTTTAATTATGGCAGACTGATTTTGTTAGAAAAACGTTAGCCGACTTAGTTCGTAACGGTAGATAAACCAGCATTATCCAAGAAAGCATAAAAATAATAAAAAAGGATACTGGCATGAAAACCACACCACTACAAAACCGGTTATTTGCAGCAGCCGTCCTAGCTATTTTAGCGGTAGTTACTATTTCGGCTTTACAGCTGCAATTCTCAAACGCCGATGTGCTGTCTCGGTCATCAGGCGCTAGGTTAATCTCCGGTCAAGAAGAAGGGGTTATTGCCCAGGTGAAAGGTATATTTACAACAAGTGCAAAGCATGTATTCGATCGCGATTATTGGATAGCAAATATGCACAACATACGCAATCCTCGGTTTTAATTTATATTGCCGGAAATCTATTAAGCGATTACTGTTAGCACTGAGCTTAGCGTGCCGCGGCTATTTTCTCACTATGTCTTTACCCGGTATTTTTCGATCTCT
>JBLHTH010000144.1:0-8532 GCA_047627195.1 Pseudohongiellaceae bacterium
GATGACAGCCAACACAGTTTTTCTGAATTATTGGAGCGACTTCAGTAGCATAGTCGGGTGGGCTTATTCTGTGCTTTTCTGCCGCTGCATAGCTAACCCGGCAGCCCGCACTGATGGTATTTAGAGTGTCGTTTACGCTTCCTGCGAGCACCCCGGCCAATGCAGAGTCTAACTCCTCATTGGGGGACCCTTTGTAATACAGCGTTGAGCGAAGTGGATTCAAAACCAGCACCTCACCGGTTTTACTTATGCCAAAAGACTCTGACACCAATTGACCATCGTCTTCAAGCACTGGCAGCGCCAGATCATAGGAGGCTAATGTGGGCCTACCAAGGTCAGCGGAGTCTATTAATAAAAACTCAATCCCCTGGCCGGCGTATTTGGTCTGCACCTGTTGATATGATTCTAACTGTTCTTCCATGGACGGGCAGTCTGCGCTGTAGGCCATTAAAACTAGTGCTTTTTTGTGTTGGTAGCGACTTAATTGGTGAAACTGTCCGCTAGAGTCTAGCAACGCAAAATCGCTCAGGCGATCCAATGCCGCCATCGCTGGAGATTGGCCAAGGCAAATCAAAATAAAGGTAGAGAGAAAGCCGGTTTTTTTCATAAATAAATAATCACTGTTTACAATTTCCTGCCTTGTAACAATTTGTTGAAGTACATGCACCAAAGCCCGCGTATCATAGCTGACAGTAACTAGACTCTAGTAAAGATGGCGTTTATCCTAGCGTCCTTGCTAAACAAGATTCAACTATACAGAAAAATAAGCTTGGATATTCTTAAGTTCAGTCAGTGTAGCGCAAGACTTACACGAGTAATCGTCCAAGAAATACATGGAGAGAAGAATAATGCGTACTTTTAAAACAATGATAACGGCATCTCTGTTCAGCCTCAGTGCAATCGTGGCTTTTAATGTTAGCGCTCAGTCCGCTGACAATGCGAGATTCCTTTCTTTAGCACCTGCAGGCGGGCTCCCTGTGATTCCAGTCTTTGAAGGCTGGACAGCTAATGCCGACGGCTCAACATCTTATTCTTTCGGTTTTATTAACCGAAATTCTGAAGGCGCTGTGGATCTACCCCTTGGCGTCTTAAATTTTATTGAGCCTGCTAAATACAGCGGTTTTCAGCCAACTCATTTCCCTTCTGGCCGCAGCACGGGCGCTTTCACGGTAACCATCCCTGCGGAAGAAAAAGGCACAGATGTGTGGTGGAATCTAAAACCGGCCGATGGCGGTGACGTGCTTAAGGTGCCTGGTCGCGCGACTTCTGGCGCCTACGAGCTAGACTTCATTCGCCCTCGCCCACAAGGCGCGTTGCAGCCTCTTGCAGGCTTTGGCACCAACGGCGAACTTAAACCCGGTCTACAAGCGCAAATAGGTGAGCACAACGGCATTGTCAAAGCTGGTGAGCCGGTTATTCTTGTTATCAATGCCACTGACCCTTCAGACCGCGACACTAGCGACCCTCGGTTCACTAAGCCATTACCTATGGGCGTCACTTTCAGCATGTACCAAGGGCCAGGCGATGTGACTTTTGCTCGTCACGAATCGACCAAAGTTCCAACCAACCCTTATAAAGAAACGAATCGCCGCTTCCGCTTTTGGACAGCACCAGCAGAGAACGCTATGACAATTGACGACACAAGTGGCGTTGCAAGAGTCATTGCTACTTTCTCTGAACCGGGCGAATACATGATTCGAACCATGGTCGATAACTTCCGCGCACCTGACAGCCAACAGGGCGACCAGTGCTGCTGGACCAACATCATTCAGAAAGTCACTGTAACGCCATAGCGCTTCGCCCTGACCCCCTATATCGTGGGCTCAGGGCAAAACAGGCCTATCAGGCTTGAAATTCGGGAATTATTTGTTGCATGAAAGGTTTTTATGGCCCAAAACAGTGCTCTGGCTGTTTCAAATTGTTGCACAATAGCAACAATCAAAGAGCGATAAAGTTGGACATTTAACAACCGAAAAACTACTATTTTCTACTATCACGACTAAAAATCTCACTTGAGGAGAAAAACATGAAGAACGTTCAAAAGCTTGGCCTCTTAGGCGGCGCAATTGCTGCACTTGCGCTCAGTGCGGGCGCACAGGCACAGGATGATAAAATAACCTACAACACTCATGTAGCTAAAATTCTCAACGAGAATTGCGTAGTTTGTCACCGTGAAGGCGGTGTAGGCCCAATGCAACTGACTAACTATGATCAAGTGCGTCCTTGGGCTCCGTTAATCTCTTATAAAGTAGCCGAGCGCGAAATGCCTCCATACGCTTACGACCATGGCGTTGGCATTCAGGACCTTAAGGGTGACTGGCGTTTGACTGACGAAGAAATTTCAACAGTAGTTGCATGGGTAAACTCAGGTTCACCTATCGGCGACACTGACATCGTTCCTCCTGCTGCTGATCTTCCAGATCCAGACCAGTGGACGTTTGAAGCTGACTACGGCACACCTGACCTCATCATTGGCTCAGTTCCTATGGACATTCCTGCAAACGGAAATGACCTTTGGAGCAAGCATATGGTTCCAACCGGTGTAAACCAAGAACGCTGCATCAAAGCTGTGCAGGTTAGACCTCGCGGTAACGCAAAAGCGGTTGTTCATCACGCCAACTCTGAAGTTGAAGTAATGAACGAGGACGGCGAATACGAATCATTTGGCCAGCTAACTGAATATGCCATGGGCAAATGGGGTGAGGTAATGCCTGAGGGCGTTTGCCGTACAATGCCTACTAACTCACGTGTTTCTTGGGACATTCATATGTTTCCGGGTGGTCTTGGCGCAATGGCCCCAGGTACTATCATCAAAGACAACGTGGTAGAAATTGGCCTTTGGTTCCACGATGAAGATTTCATCGCAAAAACAGAGCCATACCAGCAAGATCTTAAGCTATACCCACTTCGTTCTGGCTACGAAAATGGTCACCTAATTGTGCCTCCTAATGGCTACACAATGACGCAGGGCTTTCATTCTTTCGATCACCCTGTGCGCATTGACAGCTTTCAGCCACACGGTCACCTGCGTATGAACGCTGCTTCTTTAGAAGTGTTCTACCCGGAGACTGGCCGTACTGAGCAAATTAGCCAAATATCTAAGTGGAGCGCGACTTGGCATCACAGCCATATCTACAATCCAGATATAGCTCCTTTGCTTCCTACAGGCGCAGTGTTAGTAATCAAGCAGTGGTACGACAACACAGCTGCTAACCCAAATAACCCTGATCCCGATCAGTGGGTAGTTGGCGGAAGTCGAACTGGTGACGAAATGTCTCACGCTTGGATAGCTGTTACTCACCTTGACGACGAAGGCTTTGATAAAATCGTTGTTGAACGTGAAGAAAACGAACAGCGTTCACTAGCTGGCTCTGATTAAACTCCAGAGTAGATAGTTCTAGAAAGGCCGGTTAGTTCGCTAACCGGCCTTTTTTTATGCCTCGAATAAACCAAAAAGCACCGCATCTCAAAGAAACCCTGCAATTGCCTCAACTCTTGCTGTTAAAGCGGCTAGTTTTTCAATACTCTTAAGCTTCGCAAAGCCCCTTGCTAGGAATACTGAATGAAAACCAGACGCGAAGTTTTACAAGGCATGATTGTCTCCATTGGCGGCGCATCAATGCTTACCGCCTGCGGAGGAGTTGCCTCTGTTATCCCTACTGACCAGCCTCTAGGCAGCCGCTTTTATAGCGCAGACGAGCTTGCTTTAGTCTCGCGTCTCGCTGATTTAATAATCCCTCGCACCGACACTCCCGGCGCTTTGGATGTAAACGTTCCCGGCTTTTTAGACAGCTTAATGGCTGATTGGGCAAATGCGGACACCCAGCGCACTCATCACCAATACCTTAGCCAGATAACCTCAAACTTGAGTTCCAGTTTTGTCAACTTGCCTGATGGCGTAGCAGTCCCACTATTAGAGCAGTTCGATATAGCGGCCTTTTCTGGCAGTGGTGACCACCGCGGCTATCGCGCCTTGAAGGGCCTGATAACCCAAGCCTATTTCGCATCCGAAGATGGTGCGCTACAAGAGCAAGAATGGGTAGCGACCCCGGGTCGCTGGGACCCCTGCGTCGATATTGCATAAGAAGAGGCTGCATAAGTAAAAATCAGAAAGAAGAATTAGGCAGAAAGAAGTCAACTAAAAAAAATACCTTCTGAACTGTTGTTAGGTTCAGTAAAGCGCGTAAAAAATTAAAAAGTGGGAGAAGATACTTTGACAGATTTTGATGCAATTGTAGTGGGCTCAGGTATGAGCGGAGGCTGGAGCGCCAAAGAGCTCGCCGAACGCGGTCTAAAAGTATTAGTGCTAGAGCGTGGCGGTGAAATATTGCCAGAGCGCGATTTTACCGATCAGGTACCGCCTTGGAAACAGCCGAATCTTGATCGTATTGCCCAAGACGAAGTATCCAAACACTACTTCAGACAGTACCCAGGCGTCTCCTATGCAGTAAAAGAAACAACCAAGCATCTGTGGGTAAAAGATGATGAACATCCTTATGAGGAAGCTGAGGGCACGAAGTATGATTGGCTAAGAGGCTATCACACCGGCGGCCGTTCTATTATGTGGGCACGCCAATCATATCGACTAGGCCCGCAGGACTTTGAAGCCAACAAACTAGACGGCCACGGTGTGGATTGGCCAGTGCGTTACGATGACATTAGCAAATGGTACGATCACGTAGAAACTTTTGCAGGCATCTCGGGCAGTAGAGACGGCTTAAGTCAACTACCAGACGGCCAGTTTCAACCAGCTTTCGATCTCACCTGCGCCGAGAAAGAATTCAAAGCCCGAGTAGAGACCCAGTTTCCTGGTAGAAATGTTATCCCGGCACGGGTGGCTCACATTACCAAGGCCACTGATGAGCAGAAGTCACTAGGTAGAACCAACTGCCAAGTGCGCAACCGCTGCCAACACGGCTGCACTTTTAAAGCCTATTTTTCATCCAATAATGCAACACTGCCCGCCGCTATGCGCACAGACAATTGCACTGTAATCCACAATGCTATCGTCAAGTCAGTTGAATATGACGCGCAGACCAAACGGGTCACCGGCGTCAATGTGGTGGATTCAAAAACCAATGAGACGTTTTTTTACTCCTCCAAAATAATATTCTTAAACGCCTCGGCGATTGCTACAGCAATGATTCTAATGCAGTCGAAGTCGGAAACCTTTCCTAACGGTTTAGCAAATAGCTCAGATCAAGTAGGCCGGAACCTGATGGATCATGTCAGTGGCGCTAATGCCAGCGGACTGATCAGCGGGTTCGAGAATAAAACCATTTTTGGTCGTCGCCCGGGAGGCATATACATTCCTCGCTATGCCAACATCACCGAAAACGACAAGCCCTATTTACGGGGTTTTGGGTTTCAGGGCACGGCGGTGCCGGTCGGCAACGGCCGCGGCCAAATCGCGGGTATCGGCAAAGATTTCAAAGAATCTCATGGCACACCTGGGCCTTGGCAGGTTGGTATTTCAGCCTTTGGCGAACAGCTACCGAATCCAAATAACCGCGTTACACTGCATCCAAGCAAAACCGACAAGTGGGGAAACCCAATTGCGGTGTTCAATGTTAAGTACAGCGACAACGAACACACCATGCTGCAAGAAGCCCGAAAAGACGCCATTGCCATGCTGGAAGCAGCAGGCTGCACCAATGTTAACGCCGCCCCAGTAGACTTAACCGCACCGGGCAACCGCATTCATGAAATGGGCAGCGCTCGAATGGGTAGAGACCCAGCCACCTCAGTTTTAAACGGCTGGAATCAGGCGCATGATATTCCTAATCTGTTTGTAACAGATGGCGCCTTCATGACATCGGCCGCCTGCCAAAACCCTTCGCTGTCCTATATGGCGTTTAGTGCTCGAGCTGCCAATTATGCAGCTGACTTGTTGGCGGCCGGTGATTTGTAGGTTAACGCTAACGGCTTGGGCTACAGCAGAGAAATTAGAAATAAAAAGTGTAAATAAAAAAGGGTGGCCCGATTACGGGCCACCCTTTTTTTATTCGTATTTTTATTGAACCCAAACTCGTTCTGAGGATGGTTATAATCTTATCCCTAACAATCAGCTCTGAAAGTTAATGATTCGGCGTCGACATTCTTAAGCTTTTTTGCATATCCATACCAATGCGAGAGCGATTGCGCTCTGACTGATCCAGCGCACCGATGGCTGGCCCGCCTTGATTAAAAATTCCACCGCGCAGTGCTGACAACAGATAATCTTCTGTTACTGCGATGCCATACTGCTTATCGGTGTACGCGCGAACAGCTTCATCTAGTGCCTCGTCACGATTCGCCAAATTTGGATAAGCAATAATATTCGCAACAGCTACTTCTAACATATTCAAATTATCGATGATCACAGCGGCGGCAGGCGATTGGCTATAAAGTGATGGCGCGATAGCCGGCACAGTCGGCATTTCTGTCGGCGCAGGAAACATTGTCATGCCTGTTTCTGAACCTAACTTGTTTCTATAGCGCTCAAGTGTTGTATCTATCTCATTGGCAAACTGCGGGTCTACCTGACCCAGCACAATCGCCTCTAATGAGGCCAGTTGCAGCCACTGATTGGACCACATAAGCGCGCTAAATTTAGGATAGGCAGCCTTTAAACCATTGGCATAGTCACCGCTCAAATAAAGCGCAACCATTTTGGGTTCACTGGCTACGGCAAGCTCATCATCACTTAGATAACGCTCCACTGCCTGATCAACCTGTGCGCGCTTGACAACAATGGTGCTGCTCTGATCTGTAAAAATATCGTAAATCTCGCGCTCCAGCGCCCGCCCTCTGCCAATCACCGCCGCTGCCGTTGGCGTTAACGCAGGCGACTTAGCAAAGGCAGAGGTTGCGTCTGCTAAGCTGTGCACACGGCTTACATACTGAGCCAGCTTAATCCGCGCCTGCGTCTCCAATGCAGAATAGGGACTATCCATCACTATCTGAGCATCGCCATAGTTAAGACCTGCATCGATCATATCGCCAATAGTCATATTGGCCATTGTGTCTAGCGCAATGGCAAGCCGGTCTTGAGCAACCTTAGTAGAGGAGTCAGCATTAATCTCAACCATCAGATCAAACAGCTGAGCTTGCGCCACATCAAAGGCATTGTAGAGCCGAGAGAGTTCTGGGTATTCATTTTCTAGATTGCCCGCATGAGCTGTACTGATAGCGCAGACAAGGCCAACCGCGGCAATGCAAGCCGTATGCTTGGTGAAAATTTTGGGCAGGTGGAGCATGCTCGGAGTCCCCGAATTTGAATTTTTTTTGCAAAAGAGGATGGTATGAGCATGACGCAGCAATGTCCACTTAAACCACGGCAATTACCCACGAGGATGAAGCTAAACCATTGAAACGCTGCAACAAATTGTAACTTAAAACGGCTTTGCCACAATTGAAGAAACAGACCGAACTTGGCCCTAGATCTGGGCTAGTGAATTCTGTAACCGTTCTATTTCTCGATCACGAAATTTATAGTCACCCATACCTTCCAATGACATAGCTTTATCAAGAAAGCGTCTTGCAGCCTGGTGCTCAGATTTAGCCAAATGTAACTGGGAAAAATTTAGAAAGCTTTCCCACTGCCCGAATTTAGCACCAGTTCGCTGAGAAATTTCCAATGCTTCTCTCAGGTCAGCCATAGCCAATGAGTAATTTTTCACTTTAATATAATAAGTCGCCCGCGCGTTGAGGCCGGTTGGAAGATAAAGCCGGTCGTCGGCACTTTTAAAAAGCTCTATTTGCTTATCAAGATTTACCTTAGCGTTAGCGTAGTCACCACGGCGCAATAAAATCAGTCCTAATACCAGTAAATCGCTAGCAAGCAGCGATGTGCTATCGACAGTAATTTGCCAGGCTTTTTGTTTTCGCCAAGCAGCTGTCTTCAGCGCCCGATCTAACGCCGCATTACTGTTGCCTGTATCCAAGAGAAATTTGCAGTAATACGAGCTAACAGTTGGACAGTGAACTGGGCAGCCAGGGTCCAATTTTGTAATGATTCCATCCGAAGCTTCAAAATGTTTTTTAGCAACTGATTCGAAACCGAGTAAATAATTGATATATGCTAAAAAGTTTTCATTCACGGCAGACAGAACTTCATTCTTCAGTCCCGATACAATCTTTGACAAACTCTTTAACAGCTTTGTAGCCTCAGCTAAACGCCCAGCCACAATCAACATAGAAACCAATGGACCCGCTATATTAGTCGCCTCTTCATACTTCTTATGTTCTAAAAACCAACTCAGGCTAAAGTAGCTAGGTTCTATGGCATCATCAATCCGACCAAGAAACATGAGGTTTATGGCGGCACTCACAATTAAATGAAATTTTGAAGTTTCTGACAATCCATAGTTGACGACGGACCACTCTTTAACAAAAAAGGACCGAATGCATGCTTGGTCAGCATAGTGTGAACCCTCAGCGAGGACTGAGTATCCTTTTTTAATTTTATGAAAATAAACATCGAACGCATCTTCATAGCAACCCGCTCTCGTCCCATGAATAACCGCCCTGAAGAGTGGCTCGAGCTCAACC
>JBLHTH010000145.1:0-8421 GCA_047627195.1 Pseudohongiellaceae bacterium
TTGATTTTCGTCTTTACACGGCACGGGATTTTGGCGATGGGTCTATTACTCGTATGGGTACAGATACGATAGCTGATATCTCTTTTAGCATACCGTTAGAAACGAGGACCGCCAGAGGAAAAATAGCCTCTGCCGATGCGCGGCTGCTAGCTCTAAGCTATGACCTTCGCTTGATCATCGATCAGGCTGAGCGAGATCTTCGCTTATCACTAGTAAATCTTCGTGCCACTAGCGAACTTCAGAGCGTAGCCTTGCAGGAGCTCGAGGTTGCACAGGTTTTGGCGGATGCCGAAGCAAGACAGTTTGAGGCTGGAATCAGTGACTATTTTCGGCTGAACGTCAGAGAGAGGATGCTCGGGGAGGCTCAGCTGCGTCGTTGGCAGGCCGAGCTTAACCATCAAATCGCGCTAGCTAATTACTATGGAATTAGTATGAATCTGCCTATTCTTCTTGGTGAACCCGAATAGGCAAAGCCGATTAATCTCAAAATTAATCAAATAAAAACCCATTTTATCAACTACAGTATTAACGACATAGTTAACCTTCCAACACTGGTAATTCTTGATAATGAAGCACATGAATGCGCTTGCGCTAGATATATCAGACCCCGTTAAGGCCATAAACCATATTTGTAATATCGACCAGTCGGTTTTCGGCATCGATTACTTACAAGAAATGATGGCTCGTGCCGCAGATTTACTGGGCTTCCCATATGCATTAATAGGAAGGCCAGACCCGAGCAACATCGACTGTATCCGCACCGAGGTGCTGTGGGATAGAGGGGAGCTGCAGAAGAGCATCTCCTATGCACTCGCGGGCACTCCTTGTGAAGATGTCTACTGCAAAGAACGTGTGACGATTTATAGCGCGGACGTGATTGATCAATTCCCTCAAGACCTATTGTTGCAAGAACTTGGCGTTTCATCCTACGTAGGCGCGCCGTTGTTTAGTCCTGAAAACGAGTTGCTCGGAATACTGGTATTTATGAGTGACCGTCCAATCGAAATGACATCTGTATTTACTTCCGTTTTCGAATTTCTGGCGACTCGCGCTGGCATGGAGCTAACAAGAGAAGAGTTAAAAAACAAATTGATCGAGAAGAAAGAAAGAGATTTTAGGGAGGAGCGCCTCGCTTCACTGGGACAAATGGTTAGCGGTGTTACCCATGATTTTAATAACCTACTCTCTGGCTTGCTAGGGCACGCAGAATTACTTGATTTGAAATTAGGTTCTGAACATCCTGCTTCGTCTCATGTTCAAGGAATACTCAAATCTATCCAGCGCTCAAAAAACATTACCCAGCCGCTTTTAGATTTCACTCACCCGCACGCCAAGCGAGATGGAAAAGTGACGGTGAACCATGTCATTGCGGAACTTCAATCACTTTTAACGCCAACCTTAGATGAGTCGATTGAACTGAAGACTGAACTAGAGACGGCAAACCTAATAGCCAAAATTGATGGCAGCCATTTACAGCAAATACTGATGAACCTTATATTGAATGCTAGAGATGCGATGCCTCTTGGAGGTAAGTTGCTAATTAGAACAGTTGCCTTAAGGTTAGATGAAGTCAAAGAATTAGGGCTTGTTCTAGGTAAAAACTATATAAAAATAGAAGTCAGTGACTCAGGTGTGGGCATTAGTGCTGAAAATATGGAGCGAATCTTCAATCCATTTTATAGCACTAAAGGAGTTGGTAAGGGATCGGGCTTGGGTCTGGCTAGTGTTCACAGTCTAGTTCAAACATACGGCGGTGTTATTAGTGTCGGCAGTGAAGTTGGTGCTGGCTCGGTTTTTACACTTTATTTACCTGCTCAAATAAGTCGCTCCAAGTAGCAGCAAGTGAAGCAGGTTCCCATTTCGAGAGCGATAAGCGTTTGCTCGTGGCGGGAGATGATGAAACTGTTGCTATTGCGTTGTCCGAATTTCTGCGCACCCAGGTCTATGATGTAACCATTGCTATTAATGGCGAGATTGCTCTTGATTTGATCAAGCAAAGGGAGAACCAAACAAACCAATTTGACTTGCTCATTACTGATTTAGATACGCCAAAAATGAACGGTAAAAAACTTTTGGGTCAGCTGTCCTGTTTCCCCTGACATAAAAACCATTGTCTCTACCGGAGACCCTAGCGGATTGGGGCTGAATGGCCCCGGCAAGCTGGTTTTTAATGGAGTATTGCTTAAGCCCTATGGTTTTTCAGCGCTGGGAAAAACTATTAATACGCTTTTCATCACTGATTACTGTTTAGTAGCGCCAGCTACTAAGATCAGCGCCCGCGGGAGCGGTTTGCTCAATTCGTTCCATGATTCGCGGCAAATACATGGTGTTATAACGTAGTCTCGAAATGCCGTTGCCATTTTCATGATCTCCATTCCAACAATGCTCGGCGCGATCGCCGTATTCGACTACCCCACCATAGTAAGGGTTGCTGGTGCTTTCTAAAAATTCTTCTGCAAGATAGACCGCGTTATTGAGATAGTAGTTGTCCATGTCACCGACATAGATGTGCAGTTTGCCTTCAAGTTTTGGGCCTAAGGTAGACCAGTCCCGTTTTAGAATATGCATGAGATCGTAGTTATCACGCCAATACTGCGCGACATCTTTGTCGATGACCCCAGTTTCTTTATCCCAAAGTCTTACCGGATAGCCATCGTCTCCCATAGGCGAAAAAGTGGCTTCCCAAATATCATACTGCTGGCCGGAACGGCCTTTATCACCAAGCACAGCTTCAAGTCGATTGAAGTCATATTGGCTAGCTTGGACGTTGCCAAGATAATCTCGGTGTCCAGGTCGCGGTAATTTTTGAAATTGACTATCGTAGAAGTAGCCATTGCTATCCTCATAAATATTAACAGTTAGATAAGCTCTGAAATCAATCGGGTCTGGGCAAGCAATGAATGCGCCGTTGTACTCGTCTGGGTAGAAAGTCTGAACCGCCATTGCCTCCCAGCCGCCGGTTGATCCTCCGTAAGTGAATCTTGACCAGCCTTCACCAATGCCTCTGAATTGTTCTTCGATATAAGGGATCAGCTCATAGGTAAGCGCATCGCCATAGGGTCCTTGACTCGCAGAGTTGACGGCGTAGGAATCATCATAGTAAGGGGTTGGGTGCTGAATCTCGATGGCGATAAAGCGCGGAAAGCCTTCCCCACTCCATGCCTGGTAAAGATCGTACGCTTCTTGCTGCTCAGTGATGTTGTAGCCTTGTAAATCAAATCGAGCGCTGTAGCTAGGCTCAAGCGTTGGGTCGGGCGGTGTGGTGCGAAAGCCGCCAAAATCGTCGGGGAAATGGCCGTGAAAAACCATTAATGGATAGTGAGCATCCGGGTTTTCGTCAAAACCTTCTGGTAACAAAACATGTGCGCCTAGCATTACGTCTTCGCCCCAGAACTCGGACAGCAGCTCGCTTCGCATAGTGATGTGCTTTATATACTTGCTGTCAACAGGCGTTTGAATCTCAGGTATGAGTTGATCAAGGACGATTGAAAAGTTGTTATCGGCATTTTCTTTAATTTCGATCTTTACAGGCGTTGAGTAAAGGTTGCCGGGCTTGCGATTCCAGCGTTGGCCTTCTCCCTGGTCGGGTGGCAAGCTTACTGTTATCCCATTGCTTAAGGTATAGTCTTTGTATCGATTTAGTAAAGCTTGTGCGTAATAGGTGCCAGGTGCCACAGACGACAGATTCTTTAGGGGGTAACCCAAGGCGCCCTGATCGATAATTACTTCATTCGTCGCAGCCCAATTTTCAACGTTTAAGCCGAAGATTAGCTGCGTTTGGGCAGAGGTGTTTACGAGAAAACGAGGTTCTTGTTCATTATGTGTGGCAAGCATTAAGACGAGCCTTCCATCCTGTGCAACGTCTAAGGTGTTGGAATTGAAGCTAATGGAAAAATTAGGCGTAGCTTGGGAAGATAGTGTGACCTGGGCTAGGCCCTGTGAAGCCAAGAATAAGAGGCTAGTAAGGCAAAAGGATAGGGAGTACTTACGTTTGATTTCCATGCTGCATCCTTGGTTTTTTTCGAGGCTAATAATTAGCTAGAGCCTAGTTTATAGCTCAATGCTTACCGAGCTTGCAGACTCCATCGCTATTTGTCTAGCCTGTTCAACAGATCCTCCTCTAGCGACAACAACGCCCATCCTTCTTTTTCCCGAAACCGCAGGTTTGCCAAACAGTTTAAGCGCCGTGTTGGGTTTCGCCAGGACAGCGCCCAGATTGCCGAACTGTACCTGCTTGGATTCGCCATCGACTAGTATGACAGCAGAGGCTGATGGTCCATGAAAGTGTATATTGGGAATAGGCAATCCTAGAATTGCTCGCACGTGCAGAGCAAATTGAGATAAATCTTGAGAAATTAAGGTGACCATACCAGTGTCATGCGGGCGAGGTGAAACTTCGCTGAAATACACCTCATCGCCTTTAATGAAAAGCTCAACACCAAAAAGGCCGCGACCACCGAGCGCTTCGGTAATAATACGGGCAATCTCTTTTGATCGCGCTAGCGCTATTTGGCTCATTGCTTGAGGTTGCCAAGACTCTTGATAATCTCCGCTTTCCTGGCGATGCCCTACAGGTTCACAGTAGCTGACTCCACCTATGTGTCTAATAGTGAGCAAGGTAATCTCGTAATCAAATTCGATTAAGCCTTCTATAATTACTTTTCCGGCGCCAGCTCGGCCACCCTCTTGTGCTATGGTCCAGGCGGTATCAATGTCTTTATCGGTAAGTATGAGGCTCTGACCTTTACCTGAAGAGCTCATGATCGGTTTAACGATACAGGGCATTCCTATTTGCTTTACGCCGATGATGAACTCATCTTTGTTATTGGCAAACCGATAGTCTGACGTTGGGATGCCAAGGTCTTCTGCTGCCAGTCGCCGAATACCCTCTCTATTCATTGTGAGTTTTGCAGCCTTTGCGGTAGGTATAACAGTGAAGCCTTCGCGTTCAAGCTCAACTAAGGTTTCCGTGGCGATTGCTTCAATCTCAGGCACGATGTAGTGAGGTTGTTCAGCTTCGATTACTTTTCGTAAAGCATTCCCATCGAGCATAGAAAGAGTGTAGCTTCGATCAGCAACCTGCATTGCAGGTGCGTTCTCATAGCGATCACAGGCGATGACTTCGACGCCTAGCCGCTGTAATTCGATGACAACTTCTTTTCCCAATTCTCCTGAGCCGAGCATTAAGACTTTTGTGGAAGTTGGTGAGAAAGGGGTGCCAAGCTCTGTCATGTTGATTTCCAAAATTTAGAAGATTGTCTGTAGTCTACGTGAAAAGCATGAGAATGAGCTTGTTTTTAGCGTGGTCGTTAGGCGAAATTTAACTTTTGAGGTAGGGTAAGTTTACTTGTTAGTAGCCCGGCTAGCCGCCGATATAAAGAGAGCAGAATGAACAAAATCCGAGCTTCAGTATTGGCAGCACTACCCATCCTATTTTTATTAATAGGCAATTTGCTTGGAGCTGAAAATGACTGCCAGAGCTTTCGCATTGAGGGAGGTAGTCTTTTAATCGGAGATGACAACGGCATCTTGAAATCTGGTAGCTTAGCTTCTTTAGGAGCTGAATTTAGCCGTGGTAAAATCGTCGTTATTGATTTTCCTAAGTCAGAGATTTGCGTTGTAGCTCAAGGCGGACCCAAGATAACTGAGGGAGCACTCATTGCGAATACGGAGATTGATGAACTCGCAATAGCCGCTTCAATCGATGGGAGCTATGACGTTCTGCTGCGTTTAGATTTAAACTTAGAGTCTGAGTTATTAATCGAGCGCTTGATAGCGGAGGATCTCGGGCTCACTGACATGGAGTTTCTGTCTGACAACTCTGCTGTTGGAGCTGAAGATTTTTTTGCTGGGGAGATAGGCTTTCTTGAAGTTGGCGGTACTGATCTTGAAGGTTTGTTCGCAGAGGTGCCTCGCTATGGGATTTCCTATAATCATTATGAAGGTATTGATGATGCTGTACTCGATGATACCAATACCACAAGAGGAAGCCTTGGTTTAGCTGCTTTACGCGATATTGTGCTTACCCTAGATTATCAAGGTAGAGAGTTTGCGGTTAACAAGCCTTAAGGGCTGTGAGCGTGGTTTTCGTTAATTATCACCCCACATGGCGTATGGCCGAATCTATATTCACTGTGATCAGCTCTATTCGATGCTGATTCTGCTATAATGCTCTTCTTTTTACTTTAAGTGCCTCATGTCCTCTTCCGATTTTTCTACTCTTACACTAAGAGTCGAGTTACCTGCCGCCATTGATTCGCTAGATTATGAGTCGATGACCCCTATTCAAGCTAAGGCCTTACCCGTTATGTTGGCAGGTAAAGACGTGTTGGCCCAAGCTAACACTGGCAGTGGCAAGACAGCTGCCTTCGCCATCGCTATGCTTAATAAGCTCGAAGAGCAGCGTTATCAAACCCAAGGTATCGTGATTTGCCCAACGCGCGAACTCGCTGATCAAGTGGCAGACGAGATTAGACGACTGGCGCGGACAATCGCTAACGTAAAAGTATTAACCTTGTGTGGAGGCAAACCCTTTGGGCCGCAGCTAGCGTCGTTGCAGCGAGCACCCCACATTGTCGTCGGAACCCCCGGTAGATTGCTAAAACACTTGGAGAAGGAATCCTTGACCTTAGCTAACATCGATACGCTGGTGCTGGATGAGGCAGATAGAATGCTCGATATGGGCTTTAGTGAGGACATCAATAAAATCATTAGCTTCATTCCACAGAGCAGGCAGACTTTGTTGTTTTCGGCGACATATCCTGATGAAATTGAGTACATCAGCAAATCTATGCAGTTGGACCCAGTCATAATTAAAGTCGACTCAGATTTTTCTACTAATCAGATCACGCAGGTTTTTTATAAAGCACCAAAGGTGGATAGAGTCCAAATCTTGGTTCAGGTGCTTAAATTTTATCAGCCCGCGTCAGCATTGGTATTTTGTAACACCATTGAGCAGTGTGAAGCGCTTGTAGCAGAACTGATTAAACGTGATGTACATGCTTTGGCACTGCACGGTGACTTAGAGCAATTTAAGCGAGACCAGGTATTGGTTAGATTTTCAAATCGTAGTTCTTCTGTTCTTGTGGCCACAGATGTTGCCGCTAGAGGGCTCGACATTAAAGAGTTGGATGCGGTAGTGAATTTTGAAATCACCCGTGACCCAGAGGTCCACGTTCACCGAATTGGCCGAACAGGTAGAGCGGGGAGTGAGGGACTGGCTATAAGCCTTTATAGTTCAGAGGAGACTTCAAGGCTCAACGCCATTGAAGAGTATCTAGGCGCGACTGTTCCTAAAAAAGACATTTCAGAACTAAAGAGCGTGTTGAAGAAAACCATGCTGCCAACGATGGCGACGCTGTTTATTGGCGCAGGCCGCAAAGATAAACTGCGCGCGGGTGACATTTTAGGTGCGTTAACGTCAAACTCTGATCTTACCGGCGACAATATCGGCAAGATCAGTTTGTTCGATAAGTTTTCTTATGTTGCGGTGGATCGAGAGTGTAGCGATAAAGCATTGGAAATTCTCTCTGATGGTAAAATCAAGGGCCGTAGTTTTCGAGTAAAACGGCTTAGGTAGATGTTTAAGTGATATTCACTGAACAGAATTCACGCTTAAATAAACTAGCAGGTCGGAAAATAGCACGTAAATAAGATAACCCAATGAAGACCCCAAGCCCCATCAGTTTTTTATTACCTGCTTTGAGTACAGGCTATTAGCCACCGATCACTAACAAGTTATTGAGTGAGTTGATCAACTCTTGCGGCCATTCTTTCTATAACTTCTGCTGCAATATCTATTTGTTGCGCGACCAAATTATACTGTCGTTGCTCTATCGCCTCGCGCACGCCAGGAATGGTTTTCACACCATAGCCGGTATAAAAGCCAGGAGCGTAAATATGGTGGGTGAACCAAGGCCTGCCGGGTAAGCCCGCCGTTCTAATCAACTCTCTTTCGCTTGTGTAGAGCAAAATATTTTCGGCTTCGCTAGCTCCTTGTCCGTCAGAGTGACTGCTCTTATATCTATGACTCGCTAGTTCTAATGCCGAAATTGCGTTTTTTATGGGTGCAAAGTTGAAGTGGGGGACGGCTGTTTGAGATTTAGGCGGTCCAAATGATTTGTTCTGATCAAGAACCAAATTATAAATACCGGACTCAAGCATCGAATTGATTTCTGCTGTTTTTACTCTCATTTCGTCAGCGAGTGCTTCAATTTCATCGATATACAAAGCGATATTGTCGCTCAGTCCTGTGAACTCAAAGGGAAGTCTGGGTGCGTTCGCTAAGCGAAGCGTGGCACGACCAGCAACTTTCGCCAGTGCCGCTCCATAGATCAGGCCTGGATCTCTCCACTTGGTATAGTGCTCATAGGTGTCGTAGAGGGTATGGTAACTTCCATCTGCGGCTTCACCACCAAACGA
>JBLHTH010000146.1:0-8366 GCA_047627195.1 Pseudohongiellaceae bacterium
AATATTGATGTGCCACTGCGCTATCGAGGAGTCAAAGCTAGCGAGAGACGTGACCGTATTGAGCAAGCCCTCGACTCCGTAGGACTACTTTCTAGACAGAAGCATGTGCCTTCTCAGTTATCAGGAGGCCAGCAACAGAGAGTCGCAATAGCTAGAGCGTTAGTTGGGAATCCGCTGTTTTTATTGGCCGATGAACCCACCGGCAACCTTGATTCCCATACAGCACTAGGGGTGATGGAACTGCTACATGAGATTAACGCTTCCGGAACCACTATTATAATGGTTACTCATGATCAGGAACTTGCAACTCGCTCACAGCGCAATATCCATATTCTTGATGGACGATTAAGTAGTGAAGAACTCAATGACCATACTCAAAAGCGGACTGCCGCGTAAAATCGTTAAGAATCGTAACAGCAAAGGATAAAGTATGTTTTTCTATTATCTTCGTCTCAGCGCACTAAGTTACAAGCGCAACCCAATACTCAGCTCTCTAATGGTGCTGGCAATTTCCATCGGCATCGGCGCTTACATGGTCATATTCACTCTCAACTATGTAATGGGCGGCGACCCAATTCCACATAAAAGTGACCAGCTATTTCATGTCCAGATGGACATCGGCAGTCCGGGACAAGACAGAGATATACCCAGGCAACTCAGCTATTTAGATGCAACAGCACTGTTCGAGGCAAATCGGGCCAACCATGAAACTATGACCTCCAAATTTGCAGGAGTTTTGGAACCGGCTAACGCTGAAATCAAACCCTTTACTATTAGTGGCAGAGGCGCCACAGCTGATTTTTTTACCATGTTTGAGATCCCATTTATCTACGGCAATGCCTGGGGGTCCGATGCTGATAAAAATGTTGAACAAGTTGTCGTCCTTTCCAAAGAAATAAACGAACGTCTATTCGGTGGGGAGAATTCTGTCGGCAGATCGATCACTTTAGAAGAAAACCAGTTTCAAGTTATCGGTGTTATTGATGCTTGGAACCCGGTGCCTAAATTTTACGATGTTAACAACGGCGCCTTTAATAAGGGCGAAGAAGTCTTTATACCCTGGGCATTAGTCGTGCCTTTAGAGCTCTCACGCTCTGGCAATACCAACTGTTTCAAAGCGTTTGAAGAAGGCGTTCAGGGCTTCTTAAATTCCGAATGCGTATGGATTCAATATTGGGTAGAACTTACCAACAGCAACGAAGAAGCCGACTACTTAAACTTCCTTAACAGCTATGCCCAAGAACAGAAGTCTTTTGGTCGCTTTGAAAAAAAGTTGAACAACAACCTTCTCGACGTTAACGAATGGATGATTGAACAAGAAGTCATGCCAGATGAAACGCGAATACTTTCGGTGCTTGCCAGCATGCTGCTTGCAGTTTGCCTGCTCAACACCATCGGCCTTCTACTTTCAAAGTTTCTAGGCAAATCTGGGGAGATAGGCGTGCGCCAAGCCTTGGGCGCTCATAAAGGCTCGTTGTTTATCCAACACGTCATTGAGGCTGGGTTTATCGGCTTAATAGGAGGCCTTCTGGGGCTGGGCGTAGCCGCTATAGGGCTTGAAGGCATCAAGGTGCTCCTCGGAGAGGACATGATGATGACTCAGTGGATTCGGCTAGATACTACCGTTGCATCATTCACAATCGGGCTAGCAATCGCCAGCACCATAGTAGCCGGCATGTACCCAATTTGGCGAGCCTGCAATATAAATCCGGCTATCCACTTAAAAACCCAATAGTGAAAAACACTTTTACTAAGCATCTACTAGTCACTAGTGAATAACTAATGCTGAGCAGCTACAAGGATTTAGACATGGAATTCGGACCAATTTTTCGAGCGATGACGCGCAATAAGTTAGGTATGATTCTTATCGCTCTGCAAATAGCTTTTACTATGACGGTAATTATCAACGCTATTTTCATTATTAACGAACGTTCCCGTCTTATGGCCAGACCTAGCGGTCTGGATGAAGCAAACCAGTTTTTTCTTTACAGTATCGGCTATGGGAAAAATTTTAATGAAGAATCGACGGTAAATGACGACCTCGCGATGCTGCAAGAAGTCCCCGGCATAGTCAGTGCATCTGTCGTGAATGCTATACCAATATCCGGCAGCGGCTCAGGCACTGGCCTGCGTTTAGATACTGATGAATCTAAACCATCGGTGGGCGCTGCAATCTACCGTGCCGATGAAAATGTTCTGGAAACCATGGGTTTAGAGCTCGTGGCTGGCGAAAACTTCAAACCTTCAGATATGCAAATTCGTCCACCCGAACAGAACTCTACCTCGGCTGTCGCGATAATATCAGCAGCCCTTGCGAGAGAGTTATTCCCGGACCTTAGCATTAATGAAGCAGTGGGAAAAACAATCTTTGAGCCCGGTGCTAGAGGAGTTCAGATCATTGGCGTGGTTGATCGTTTGCAGGCGCCATGGCAGGAAAGCAATATTATTGAGCGCGCTATGATCGTGCCAGAGAACGTAACAGATGGATTCTCGATCTATTTAATAAGAACCGAGCCAGGCCAACGCGATAGGCTCATGATTGATATTGAAGAACGCCTTGCCGCGACTCCGGCCAGTCGTATCATTCGCAACCTGCAATCCTTAGAAGAAACTCGAAAAGAAAACTATCGCCTGGATAGCGCTATGACCACCATCTTATGGGTTGTAGTTGGAACCTTAGTCTTTATTACGTGTATGGGTATAGTAGGCCTTGCCGTATTTGGCATAAATCGCCGGCGCAAGCAGATAGGCACAAGAAGGGCCCTTGGCGCTACTCGCTTTCAAATACTGCGCTACTTCCTTATTGAGAATTTGTTCATATCTGGGATTGGAGTAGTTATAGGTGCAGTCTTAACGATTGGATTTAGCATTGTACTGACGACTAATTTCAATATGCCTACCATGGCTTGGTACTACACCCCTGTGGGTATGTTGGTTCTCATAGCGATAGGCCAATTGGCGGTACTAGGTCCAGCTGCCGGCGCCGCCCGGATACAGCCGGCTATAGCAACGAGATCAGTATAAGTCCTAGGGAATGCCAACATTGGCGCTAGCGGTGCATGGCGTCTAGCTAGCGTCGATCTAGAAATCATTCTAGGTGGGGTAAGCTGGTCTGCTAACGGCAACCAATGATCCAAAGGTCAAACTTAAGCCGCTTAGTAACTGATGAAAGCCAATTTACAGTAAATTTCCCCCAATCCCTCCACAGCGGCGTTAACTTTGCGCTAGTTCGACCAAAAATTGAGAGTTAGTACCTGAACTCAAGCGCAAGAGTCGTTATCATGACCTCAGGAATAAATTTTAAGCCACTGGACTAATCATGATAGATCGATACAGATTTTCGGCTTTGACTATGCTGGGAACTCTTGCTCTGGCTCTTACTGCGCCGGCTTATCCCGCAGACAATGGGTGGTTGCGGGGGTTTTGCGACAGAGGCACCGGCGTGTATCGATGGACAGATGGCAATCGCTATGAAGGCCAATGTCAGAATAATTTCCTCCATGGCCAGGGAACCCTGACGCTAACCAACGGCGATCGCTATGTCGGCCAGTTCAGCAATGATGCTAAAAACGGCCGCGGCACCTACTACTTTGCCAACGGCGACCGCTATGAGGGCATCTTCAGAGACGGCGCGCGCAATGGTCCCGGCACTCTATACCGCTCAAACGGTGAGCGCTACATGGGCGCTTATGCAAATGATCGAAAAGCTGGCCGGGGCACCTATTATTTTTTAACCGGCGATACTTATGAAGGAAACTGGATTGGTGATCAATTCAACGGTCAGGGTGTTTATAGCTTTCTCAATGGCGATCGCTATGAAGGCCAGTGGAAAAATGGCGAACACAATGGCAGAGGTAAATTTACTTGGATGAACGGCACCAGCTATGACGGGATGTTCCAAAACAGCCTGCGAGCAGGCATGGGCACATTCGAGTGGCCTAATGGCAATCGATACACCGGCCAATGGCGCAATGGCGAACAATACGGGCAGGGAACCAAATATTGGGCTAATGGCGATCGCTATGAGGGTCAGTGGCAAAATAACAAAATGAATGGCCAAGGTAAGTTTTTTTACGCTAACGGCAATCGTTTTGAAGGTGTTTTTAGAAACGATGAAATCAACGGCCGCGGCACTTACTTTTTTGCCAACGGCGATCGCTATGTCGGACCTTGGCTTCGCGGAGAGCGGGACGGCCCAGGGGTGTACCATGACAGCCGAGGCAACTCTCAGTCTATGGAATTTCGAGGCGGAAGCAAAGTCTCCTAAAAACTCTAAGCTCTAAGCTTATACCCGGTCTTAAAGATCAGATAAACAACCCCAAAGCATAATAGAGTGAAGGTGGTGATACTCACTAAGCTCACCACTACACTGACCTCTGAAACTTCGTAAAAACTCCAACGCAGGCCACTCACAAGATAAAGCACTGGATTGAGCAGAGAAATAGTCTTCCATAACGGCGGCAGCATATCTGTAGAATAAAAACTACCACCCAAAAAAACCAAAGGCGTTATTACCAGCGTGGGGAATACCGACAGCTTCTCAAAATTATCAGCCCATATGCCAATAATAAAACCCAACAAACTAAACGATATTGCCGTTAAGAAAATAAACAACAGCATAACAAAAGGGTGTGCTATCTCAAGATCTATAAAGGCTGAGGCGGTTATCAAAATAATAAAGCCAAGCAATATTGATTTCGTCGCGGCCGCACCAACATAGCCCAGCACTAATTCAAACGTTGAAATTGGCGCTGACAGCATCTCGTAAACTGTACCGACAAACTTAGGAAAATAAATTCCGAACGAGCCGTTCGACACACTAGTTGTCAATAGGTTCAGCATAATCAAACCGGGCACGATAAACGCACCGTAACTAACCCCATCCACCTGATCGATACGAGAACCTATCGCCGATCCAAACACAATAAAATACAGTGATGTGGTAATAACAGGCGCGACAATACTTTGTACCAAAGTGCGTTTCATCCGAGCCATCTCGAATTTGTAAATTGCTAGCACGCCATAAAGATTAAAAAACCGCATAAAAATTGCCCGTTTGAAAACTGTATTAGGAAGACTCGTGTACAAGAGAAACAAAAATATCTTCTAAGGAACTCTGTGTCGTGTTGAGATCGCGAATCCCAATACCAGCGTCTTTTACATTGTTCAATAAAGAAGTGATACCCGTATGCTCGCTCTGAGCATTGAACGTATAAATAAGCTGGCTGCCGTCCTTGCTCAGCTCGAGATCTTCTCCCACTAAAGACGCCGGAAGTTGGGTCAGTGGCTCACGTAAATCTAGCAGTAACTGCTTCTTGCCAAGCTTGGCCATCAGCCTAGATTTCTCTTCTATCAGAATCAGCTCACCGTTGTTGACGACCCCTACGCGATCGGCTATTTCCTCTGCCTCCTCAATATAGTGAGTAGTCAGAATAATAGTCACACCTGTTTGTTTAAGCTCAGCAACGATCGCCCACATATCTTTGCGAAGTTCAACATCGACACCGGCGGTTGGTTCATCTAAAAACAGTATTTCGGGCTCGTGCGATAAAGCCTTGGCGATTAAGACTCGCCGCTTCATGCCACCGGAAAGCGTCATTATCATGTTGTCTTTTTTATCCCATAGGGACAGAGCTCGCAGCACTTTCTCAATATGACTGGGATTTGGCGCCTTGCCAAATAAACCACGACTAAAGGCGACTGTATTGAATACGGTTTCAAAGGAGTCAGTGGTGAGCTCTTGGGGAACTAAACCTATCATCGATCTCGTTTTACGAAAATCTTTAATAATGTCGAAACCTGCCACCGTCACAGAGCCAGTACTTGCACGCACGATACCGCAGATGGTTGAGATAAGTGTGGTTTTACCAGCGCCGTTGGGGCCTAGCAGTGCAAGAATTTCACCCTTATAGATATCGAGATCTATATTCTTCAGGGCTTGAAAACCACCAGCATAAGTTTTACTGAGATTTTTTACTGATAAAATTACTTCTTGTGTATGTTCCATAGGCAAAGAAGTATGAGACTTGGTTGTGACAATATCAATGATCATTTTCCCGTCAAGCACCCAAGTTTCGAATTATGTCCTGGGAGTCCCATGGTAGACTAAGAAAATAATTTGTATCGAAAATGGAACCTGTAATCCCCATGAAAAAATTCAGCCGTAATGCTCTTGTCCTTGCTATCAAATCACATATCTCTCTTGCAACAACGCTCTTTATAGCTAACGCAGCTCCGATCCAAGCTCAAGCTGCAGAGTCAATCGAAGCTATTTTGAATACCAAGGAGCAGAGTTTGGTGCGCTGGTTAGACACAGAAGAAGACAATATGATCGCGATGTTGAAGCGACTTACCAATATCAATTCTGGCACCCTGAACAAGGAAGGGGTTGATGAAATTGGGCGGCTATTGAGCGCTGAACTTGAAACTTTGGGATTCGATCTAACCACCCTTCCCGGCAACGTTATTGAAATGCCCAGCTGTCCCGGCAGCAATTATACAATTGATGTAACAGATCACATTCTTGCCAATAAAGCGGGCCGAGGCAAAAAACTCCTTCTCATGGGGCATATGGATACAGTATTTCCCCCTAACAGCCCGTTTCAAGCGTTTAGTAGAAGCGGTGATATTATGTATGGCCCAGGAGTCGCCGATATGCAAGGCGGGCTAGTGGTCATGCTTTATGCACTTAAGGCATTGCAAAATGCTGGCGAGCTTAATGACATGGCAATTTCGGTTTTTCTCAACAGCGATGAAGAGATCGGATCTCTTTCTTCAAGAAAATTCCTTGAAGAACAGGCGTCGTTGCACGACTACGGTTTGGTGTATGAGTCATCTGGCTCCAATAATATGGTGCGCAAAAGGAAGGGATTAGGCCAAGCACGTTTTGTTGTGAACGGAAAGGCTTCGCACGCCGGCGGTGCTCATCAACAAGGCCGTTCAGCAATTAAAGAGTTAGCCTATAAAATAGTAGAGATTGAGCAAATGACTGATTATGAATCTGGGGTGACTGTAAATGTTGGAGTAGTTAGCGGAGGGGAAGCAAGAAATACAATTGCCCCCTGTGCAGAGGCACTTATTGATTTGCGATATCCGGAACCTCAGCAAGGGATTGACGCTGTGAATCAATTCGAGGCTATCTTCAATTCTGTACTCAGCTATCCAGTAGACTCCGGTGAAATCAGCACGATGAGTTGGACGAACTTACACCGGCCACCAAAAATACCAACCGCCGAGTCAGACTACTTGCTTGAGAAAACCATCGCTATTGGACGACTGCTGGGCCAAGAACTAGGGGTCTCTGATTCTGGTGGTGGAACTGATGGCTCTCTTACTCAAGCCGCAGGCTTGCCAACGCTTGATTCGCTCGGGGTTTCCGGCACTGGCGCTCACTCCGACCGTGAACAAGCTCGGATTAGCTCACTGGTCGAGCGGGCAAAACTCAGCGCGGTTTTAATTCATAGACTGTCCGCTGAATAAATGCTTTCATCTGTCGCTAGCCCGCTAATAAATAGAACAGGGCTGGAGGCATTGCATGACCGAATCCAATACAAAGGATGCATCTGACACTCAGGCGAAACCTGAAGTTAAACCGGCAGCAGATACGCCGCTAAGCGACGCCGCTAAGGCGTATCAAAGACCGGGCTACCGGTATTTAGTCTTAGGTATTCTTACCCTCGTTTACGTCTCAAATTTCGTCGACCGCCAGGTCATCAACATACTGGCCAGTTACATCATTGAAGATCTAGAGATTTCTGATGGCCAATTTGGCATGCTGTCAGGTTTAGCCTTTGCTCTCATCTACACCACCTTAGGTATCCCAATTGCGCGCTTGGCTGACATCAGCAACCGTCGCAACATCATTGCAATTTCGATTACCGTATGGAGTGTAATGACTGCTCTATGTGGCGCCGCTAATAACTTTACCCAGCTATTCATGGCGCGCTTTGGTGTTGGCATTGGCGAGGCTGGCGGCAGCCCACCGGCCCATTCAATCGTGTCCGATATTTTCCCGGCCAATCAGCGCGCGACAGCCCTTTCTGTCTACTCATTTGGTGTATACGGCGGCATTTTAGTCGGCACCATTGGGGGTGCTTATCTGGTTAGGTATTTTGATTGGCGTACCGCTTTTGTGGTGGTCGCGATTCCTGGCATTTTCCTGGCAATGATCGTCAGATTTGTTATCAAAGAGCCCCCACGCGGACTCGCCGAAAAAAGAAACGACGCCCAGCCTCCAGGCTTTTTAAAAGTCATGGGCTTCCTTTGGAGCAGAAAATCTTTTCGCCATTTATCCTTTGCTTGTGCGCTGCACGCTTTCGTCACTTATGGTGTCGGCAATTTTATGCCTCTGTTTCTTGGCCGTGTGC
>JBLHTH010000147.1:0-8356 GCA_047627195.1 Pseudohongiellaceae bacterium
TGGGTACTTTTATTGCTTTTTTTTTAGCCATACTTGCTTAGGGCGCGGTGTCGCTTTTAATACGGTTAACAAAGGCTTGAATGCCCTCGTATAGCTTGCCACGGTATTCGACCTTCTCAAATTTTACCAATAGTTTTCGCATTTGCTCGGTTATTTCTTCCGCGCTTTGAGGGTCTTCAATTTTGCCTTTCAGCGTTAGGCATTTGGAATACTTAGTCCCAGCCTTGAAGGATTTGGCTGTGAATTTGATTTCCTTTGTCTCTACGCCTGCTGATTCGATGGATTGGACAAGCAATTTTCTTAAGTCAGCATCTTCTAACGGCCCTACTTCGACGACTAAGTTCACTGAATAACTTTGTGCGCCGTTGCTGGAGTTGTGTTCTTTGAATTCAAACCAGCACGCAACAGGCTCTCCTCTTGAGCGCCATCGCTCGCAACCCGGCCATTCACGCCTGCCATCGGCTTTAGCACTTAAAAAAGTCTGGCTCCATTCGATCGGCACAAATGTAAACCAACGCTTTGAAAACCCTGTTAGCTCAAAATGCTGATTCTCATGGCTGAATTCATCTCCGGCTTTCGGGCTGGCATTTGGGTCGCCCAATAGAGTTTGAGCGGCGACTTGAAATTCATTGCTGATGCCATGCTCGTAGATGAAATCTAAGGCTTTGCGGTGCTCTTGATACAGCTTACGCGCCAGTTTCTTCGTGTCTTCTTGCGGGGTACTCATTTCACATAACTCCGTAACGACTTCTAAATAATAAGCTATAAAATTGTAGACCTTGGATGCCAAGCTGTCTTGAAATTCAGCCAGTACATTGCCTAAAACTATGGCGATGTCGGCATAGGACAGCGACACATAAGTCTCATCTTGTGCTTCTTCTGGCTCTAGGGTTAAAAATATCTTTCCAAGTTTATGCTTTGGAAAACGTGATTCAGCGTAAGACCGATAGCGTTCAAGCTGAGCCGAATGTTGACGTGAGTAGACTTTGTTCTCGACAATAAAACACCAAGGCATTTGGGCATGCGGCACCTCGATTAAAATGTCGATGTGGTTCCATTCCACATAGACATTGGTATCAGCTAAATTGCGAACCTCGATATTCAGAGAGTTCGGCGGCACCGATTGGCCGCGCATGGCTTGAGATAGAAAGGAGCGCAAAAAAGCGTCACCCAGCCCGTGATTCTCACGCGGATCTAACAGCCAACCCAAAATATTTGAATGACGAATCTCCATGCGCTCCATACCCATTACTTTGATTGGATTAAAGCGCGCGACGTGGCTGGTAATAGTTGATAGCTCGGAATTGTTAACAAACAGTTTTTCAAGCTGGTGCTGTAAATCGATGTCGATGGGCAACACGTCGGGGTTAGTCATCGTCTGTGGTATCTCGATTTTGGGGTTGTTGCGAACTATCGTCGCTGAGTAGAAAATACACCAAGGCTGAAGAAGTTAAGTTTTCTCTTTGACTGGTTTGGATAAGGCTAAATAAATTGTTAATAAAATACTCCTTTGTTTGGTTTTTCGAACTCTAGTATCTGAATTAACTAACAAACTTTTCTGGTGTTACTTTTAGAGTCGATGTTGGCTTTGGCATTCCACTGCTCCCCCAAGAATCGCGAATCGGGTTTTCCGACCACTCCTTTGCAATGCTGGCAAGGGTATCTAAACGGTCGATTAACACCCTCAGCTCATCATTATTGGGCTCGTAGGAGCCGACAACAGGTTTTTGATCTTGCCGAGATTTCTCTACTCGCTCGAGGAAAGACTTCATCGATTCTGGAGAACCATTTAGGTACTGTTCAGCTAAATCGCCAAAAGCATTCTCAATTGCGGAATAAGAACTTAATGCTCGGCGCCAACGGTGCTCATCGAGATCAAATTCGCTGTTCAACACCTTTCCTGCCTGCTCGCCAATATCAGTAAGCGCCTGAATCTTTGATTTTGTCATTTCTAGATTCATTCCACCCTCAGAATCACCCTTCAAAGAAATTCTAACCACCCTTTCGCGATATCCAGACAAATACATTTGGTTTGTATCTTGCCATGTTTGTGCTGAGTTAAAAATCGACATGAGAAACTCAAATACAGCGCCGATTGGATTAACCTGAACAGCTAAGCCGCTACCTGGCTTCATTGGCAGATAGGCTCGATTGCTTGGAAACGGTTTATCTTTAGAGTCGTCTGGATGCTGACGACAGTGATCGAACTCGTTCAACGATATGCCGAAGGTAGGCCTTGCTGGAAATATAGCGTCAAACAGGTGAATAGGAAAATTACTGGTAATGCCGCCATCACTCAACCAGCATTTTTTCGGAATTTTCTTCTCATCATCACAACGCCACAGGGAGTTATCGTACTTATAAATTGGAATGGCTGACAGCAGCACTGGGAAGCTGAGGCTTGCGCGCACCGCAAAAAGCACAGGCATATCATTTCCATCGGGAAGAATATAGAAACCCTTCCTCGGGATGGCGCTAGTCACCGCTGCACTAGACTGATAGTTTTCAATATAGCTCACCATGTTAGTGGGTAGCAGCGCGTGGGCATCCGTCTTACTGATATAAGCATGCCCGAGGTTTGGCAGAGTTACCGGTGTTCGTTGCGATAAATTGGTGGTGATTGTTCGCAGCCTAATACCCGCTTTACAGAGCATTCCAAAGGTTAACGGCTGTGCAGGCAGTGCATCGTTATCTTCCAAACGACCCGCTGTTCGCTCGATCCATAAGTTCATCCAATCGGTAAGCGCAAGGTTCTGGTCTGGGTCGTTACTGATTCCACTGCATAACCCAAAATAGGTATTTGGCAATCTCTTAAAAGTATTGTTTAGTAAGCGAATACTCCATAGAGACGACAAGATAATCCCACCTTTTTTCTTACCTCGGAGCTTCAACAGAAATTTTAAGGCCTTTCTATGCACAGGAAGTGGTTCGAAAAGATCGATCAACTTGTCTCCAATTGCATTCGGCATACTCTCGAGAACATCGAACCCGCTCATATTTTCTTGGGTTTTACGACAGTATTCTGCCGCAGCCGTAAAGCCTGCCGCCATCGCTCCGGCAGACGCGCCGCCGATACTTACGAACTCATATTCTTTTGCTAGCTCGGTAACAACCTTAGGGTAAACAACCCCGCTGGTGATACCCCCTTTCATGATCAGGTCACATTGCTTTTTCATATCTTCCCCCCAAGGAAAGGTCTCGTTTAAAAATAAGTAGATGCTAGTCCTTTAGTGCTTCCTGCAAATCAAAAATACCAGTGTAATGTAGAGAGATCCCAAAATAACCCTGTTGAGTATGCACTTGCCCTTGCGCAATTTCAACTGGACTAAAGTCTAGAATTGACTCAATCGTGGGTAATTCTGCCTTGAGATTTTTCCGCTCGCGTCTTCGGCCAAAATGACGGTGACTCGTAGCCCATTTCCACCATTAGGAAACGTGGTCGATCTCGGCACATTCGTTATTTTACTCTGACCCGAATTCTTTCTTTTAAAGTGCATCAATTAAGTAGCCCGCTATTTTCTCATTGGATGCAAAGATAACGCCTTCATGATTCATAAAAGTTGAATCCGGGCGATTAAGCGCAAGGGGATGCCCATATATATTGCTGGCCCAAGCTCCGGCCTCATGAGCAATACAAGCGGTGGCGGCGTAATCCCAAATACTGCCGCCGCCGTCTTCCACTTTTGGAAGTTTCAGGTAACAAGCTTGGCTTGACTCGAATACGTGGCAGGCGTTTTTCACGGCCCCGCTGCCATAAATAAATGTTACGCCATCTAGACATAAGGTGTGTGCGCACGTTTCTAAGGCGCTAACGGTCGACTGGTACTTCTTATGTGTTTTAAAGCTCGCATCGGCATAGACCGTTAACGAATTTGCAGTGTCTTTGATCTGACTGAATGGAGTCAAATCTCGATAGCTGCCCTGCCCCTTTATCGCATGTAATAAAATTTGGTGAGCGGGGTCGTATACAACTCCGATTAGTGGTTTTCCTGATTGCTCAACCAGCGCAATAGATACCGCATAACCTGGACGGCCCTCGGTGAAGGGTAAGGTGCCGTCAAGTGGATCAACACACCAAAAATACTGTTTTTCAAAACGCTCATTCGCATTGCCCCACTTGTTTTCAGACGAGGTGTTTGCAGTCGAGCTACTCGTCGATGACTCCTCACCAACGAACCCTATGTTTAGCGGCTCTGAGATTTCTTGTAAACGCTTGCGAATAATCTCTTCACTAGCAATATCCACCTTGGTAACAATCTGCGATGCTTCGCTGCTTCCGGCGTCTTTAAACATTGCTTGTAAATCACGACGATCAAATTTTTCTATCCACTGACCAGCCTCTTGTGCGGCTTGAATGGCCGCACTGCATAAGGTTTTCAGTTGTGAGCTCGACAAATTTTGGCTCATGGCTTTTGAAAGTGTTGGGCTCATGGCTGTATATTTTTAATAACGCTTTTAGTGAGTCTTTCACTGTAGCTATTAATTTTCCAATGTCCGGGGCTCCACCCTTTGATAAAACGATGAAAGTCAGCCCACGCGACCGGGTAGAGTTCACGCCACTCATGTTCCAATTCAACTATATTGACGCTGACCTTTTTCTCAGCGATTCGATCAATTAGAACAGAAAAATAGTAATCCAATAGTTGGCTTTCCATTGCTTCGCATTCATCTTCATTCAAGCAGCTGCCGATGAAATAGGCTACGTCTTTCATACCGCAACCGCGTCCAATATACTGGAAATCAACAGCGGCAACTCTAGCTAGGGAACTAGGCGATGAGGAATCTGGACGAAAGCAAAAATTAGCCAGCTTGGCATCACCATGTACTAGGGTTTGGTAACGGCTCTGCCGCAATTTCTGGTCGATGAGAGGGGCTGCTTGGCGCAGTGCACTATCGTTCAAGGCGGCCAACTCATCCGGGCGTGTATCAAGGTGCCAATAGCCACCACACTCCCACAATCCATCTGCATTGCTGTTTAAAAATGTTGCATGAAAGCTGGCCAACCAATCTAGGCAGGCGTAAATGTCTTGAATTTCGCCTTGGATGTCGACTTGGCTTTTTCTTATATCAAAACCGGCTGCATCAAGGTCTGTCAATACCAAAACAGTCTCATTTGTGCCAGCGTTAACAGCAAGGCAAACTGGCACGGCACAATCGCTTTTACAGTGTGCGGCATAGTGCTGATACCAATGTGCTTCTACCTGATAAGAGCGTATTTTTCTTTGATGAGATAATCCCGTATTCCAGCCACGCGGGTGATTGCCTGCGTCTGGTAGTTTAATATGCTTGAGTATCACAGAAGGATGCTCACCGCCGCTAAGCTGAAGACGCACAATTTGGCCATAGCCACTCCACAACGATTGAATGACCGTAGAGTTGACAATTGTTTGTGCACCGGTTGCCGATAGTACAAGGTTGGTGATGGCTGGCAGCATGGGTATTAGTTTGGGTAATGAAAACGAGAGTTGAAAATTAGTATGGCATCCATAGTATGTGCAGGTTCATCATACTGAATTCTACGTACTATGAATTCTGCACACTATGAATTCTGCACACTATGAATTCTGCACACTATGAATTCTGTATTATAGCAAGTAAGGCTTGATTGAGAAGTTCATCTGCAGGAGTGTCCTCTGTGAGTTGTCGATTGATTTAAGTGTGCCGATGCGAACCGGTAAAGTAAATACGGACCTATGTAGTCTGCTAATTCTTAAGCAACCCTTCTGCCAGTGGTAAGGAAATGAGCCCAATCCTCCCTACCTCGTGATAAACACGTCTCGACAGCACTCGCTACATCATAAGGGACCCTTATATGATCGATAAGCCATTCACCATTTTGTATTTCGGCAATCGCATACGATGCTCGATCACTGTAGTTTTCCATTGAGTGAACCACCGGCTGGTCGTCAGTATAGGCTTGTAAACCAACGCTTCCTGGATTTAGAACGAGAGAGCCTGAACTGAGCGTAACTAACCTCGGTATATGTGTATGACCGCAGCATATCAATTTGGATTTTTGGCCTGCTAGGAGTTTATGTATTTCATCATCCGAACGAAGCTGGGCCGAACCAGATGACACATCTTCAAGTAGATAGACCAAGTCGTTGGTTGGAGTGCCATGACAGAAGTATAGATCTGCATTAACTTGCATATCGAAAGGCAAAGAGCGCATCCACGCTAAGGGCTCGTCGCCTAAATCATCCAATATAAATTGCATGGTAGGGTTTGACGATATCTCTGCTGCGGTAGATTGGTAAATCTGACGATCTTGATTACCGCTGATGGTTAGAAATTTATTTTCCAATAACAAATCATATGTATCTCTCGGGGATATTGGCCCATACAGAATGTCGCCAAGGTTAGCTAGAGAAGTACACCCACGCAGCTTGGCATCCTGTAGTACGGCTTCAAGAGCATAAACGTTACTGTGAATATCAGAGAGAATCGCTATCTTCATTAGTATCTATTTTAATTTTATAGTCATTAGATCGCCTTTGTGCAGTATCTCGGAGTCTGTTGCTTAGTCCAGTTCGATAAACTAAATAGGCTCTAGTTAGCCATAAGCGGACATTCAATCGTTCAACCGTGGTCTGTCCCGAGTTATTCGCCTAGTTATTCCTGCTAGTTATTCCTGCTAGTTATTCCTGCTAGTTATTCCTTCAAAACTTTACCCTTAACTTTATTAAGAAAAGCGTTGGCAAATTCGAAGTGCGTATAGGAGTAATCATCCGTCTTTAACCAATTTTTCAGGGTGGACTTGAGACTGATTTTATTATCTGTGAATCCAACAATCCTATAGCCAGATTCATAGTGAGCTCCATACATGCCATCCGAAACAGCAATTAACTTCCGTTGGTGGTGGTAAACACAATCTTTAATCGGCTCCCCAAATTTCGAGATAGTGCATAAATCTTCATCCAAGACAATTGTCAACTCGACCTCACCCGTAGGGTCTTCATACAGTGAGTATGGAACCTTACCTATTTCATCTTTTGTTTCGGCTCTAAAATGCTCAATGCCCTTCCAAGTTCCATACAAGCTAGATGGACTCAAGGAGTCTAACTCGAGTTGGCGTTCTTCACTCATAGGCTCGTAGAGATCACCATCAAAAATTATTTGCAACTCGGTATTATTGTAATCAGTCATATACTGAGTAAACATCTCTTTAGTGTCTTCATCAGCTATCGGGCCTGTCAAGCCCCAAAAGAAGACGGGAGAAATATCAAGAGAACGAATCATTTCTGTAGTCACACCATCGATACCGCCAGGGCAGTTTTTTGTTTCTTCCTTAAAGCACAAAAGGCCCAGCCTTTCAGGTTTAAAGGACTTCTCGGCCTCTAGTTTTGGGTCTGTTGAATTTATCCATTTAAGATGATAAACAACAGCATCATCATGGCTAATATTTCGCAAGTCTTTTACTTGAGCTGCTGGAATATTCTTAGTAGTTGTACAGCCGCCCGTGAATGCTACGCAAACGATTGAAGCGATGAAAATTAATCTAGTCATTGACTCGTCTCTTTACAGTATATTTTCCGCAATCTAACGTCGCGATATTCAGACAACCTTAGTAGACGTGCTTTCGTGCTTTATAGTCATCGAATTGCAGCTTTAAATGTGATTCTTTCTTTTTAAAGGAATACAGCCCAGTTGTTAAACTTGGTCTAAAAACGATTGTTATAGCACTAGATTGAGTTCAAGCTTTTACCGTCTGACTGCAAAAACACCTCAGCTTCAGCTGAGGTATCGTTACGTCAATCGCTTCGGCAATGTTTATTGTTTATCGCCTTCTTGCTCTTTATCTTCTTTTGGATCTCTTACCAAACTAGCAACGTAAAACCCGTCAGTGCCGGTCATTGCAGGAAAGGTGCGAATCTCGTGGCCATTGTTTACAAAACGCTCAGGGTGATTTGCTAAAGGCTCGGGAATTTCGAATTTGCCCGCTGAAAACTCGGGGTTGTTGTCTAAAAACTTGAGCACTTGTTGCTCGTTTTCTTCTTCTAACATTGAGCAAGTGGCATACAATAATCGACCACCTGGCTTAACCAAGCGCTTGGCGCTTTGCAAAATTGACTGTTGTAGCGCCACTAGATTATCGACGCTTTGTTGGTTCAAATTCCAGCGGCTATCGGGGCTTCTGCGCCAAGTTCCGGTGCCGGTGCATGGCGCATCGATCAACACTGTATCGGCATAGGCCGCATGTTTCTTGACCCATTTGTCGTTCTCAGAGCTCAGGATGTGAGTGCGCACATTGTGCACCCCTCCCCGCTTAGTCCGCTTGGCAAGCTGCTCTAAGCGTTTGGTATGAACATCGCAGGCGTAGATCGTGCCTTTATTCTCCATCATCGCCGCCATTGCG
>JBLHTH010000148.1:0-8338 GCA_047627195.1 Pseudohongiellaceae bacterium
CTTTTTGACAGAGATCGAATAGCGGGAGTTCGAAGTGGAAAGTGGAAGCTAGTAGTGGAGTCACAGTATAGAGCCGCCGTGCCCAGCTTCGATAATCCCAACTCCTATTATGGACCTAACGGTCTGCTGTTCGATCTGGATCGCGATCCTTCGGAGACTTATAGCTATACCCGTGAATATCCTGGAGTTGTGGCCCAAATGCGCGAATTTCTCATAGAGGGTCAAAAAAACTTAGACAGTACTGTACTAGAAAACATGTGGAATCGGCCCAACTGAATACCAAGAGCCATCTTGAGCAGGTGGGCAGATGGGCAGATGGGCAGATGGGCAGATGGGCAAATTCCAATCACATCTCTAAATCACTGACCCCATTTATTAACTTCGCAGGCACATTTCGGATTGTAAAAATTTCTTAGATTACTAGGTAATCAGGGACCCGTATCCCCCTTCACTCGCTCTTAGCCTATAGCCAAAATTTACGGATCAAAGTATTCTGATCCCCTCACCAGCTAGGGATACAGCTATGATTAAGATAATTAGCCTAGTTGATACGAGCAGCCGTGTAACGGGTGTGAATTTAAAACTGGTGTCGGAGTAAAAGTCATCTTACCCCGGCACTCTTCTTCTACCCCTTTGTCCACCCCTTCTTCCCAATCACTTTCCAACCTTCTCAACTAGCTTAAGGATTACCAGCCGCTGTTTCCTGCACAAGCTTTACCTCCGCCGCAACCAATAATTCTTCCAGCCAAGTATAATAAGTCTCAGAATCTACAAACGGATGCGGCTCTCCTTCCTTACGGTTTTTAAGGCGCTCATTGCGAGCAAAAACGTCTGCGGTAAATTCATGGTTAGGAATATTAACTTCAATTCCACGCATTCTTTGCAATCGCTCTACACTGTTAATATAGGATTCAGTGCGCTCGACCCCGCTAAAATTTAGACCTACGCCGCCAAACATAAATGCTTCGCGAGGATAGCCATCGTCATAGACTGTGAAGCCTAAGGATAGTACTCCTGGGGTATGGCCTGGGGTTTCAAAAAACTGTAGTTGTTCGCGGCCTAAGGTAAGAGTGCTTCCATCACTGGCAGCCAGGTGGCGAATAGGCGATGGGTATTCTTGATAAATAGCCGGCTCAGTTGTCATCTGCCAGTCAGTCTCTGTCATCATGACCACTGCTCCAAATTCATCCTGAAACCGTCTAGCACCACCCACGTGATCGTAGTGGGCATGTGTTACGATGAGGTAGCTAATATCATTTGGATCAAAACCAAGAGTGCGAATATTTTCAATCGCTATATCTGTTAGATCTCCATACAGCGAATCGATTAGAATGAGGCCTTGGTCGGTGACATAAAGCCAAGCTGAAACCCATTTGACTCCCACGTAATAGAGATTATCAAAAACCTGAAACGGCTCAACTCTTTGAGTTTCCGGATTGTCTCGGTCACTGGTTTCCTGAGCGGTGACTAAGCCTTGAGGAATGCCTATTGATGCTGCGATAACAGCAACGCTTAAAACTCTTCTTATTTTTTTCAAAATCGTGCTTTCCAATTTCATTTATCTACAACCCTTCTTGTTAAGATCTTTCTTGTTAAGATAACGGCTCTGCTCAATTTATTATTCTTCTCTACTCTTATGACGCTCTTACTATACTGATCTTCTGTTTATCCTCCTTTTTAAAGCCAACAGTGCCAGCATTGATCTAATAAGACCGAGGCAATCCTAAAACGTGTTCGCTTACAAAATTTAAAATCATTTCTTGGGAAATAGGCGCCAACTTCATCAACCTAGCCTCGCGCCAATACCTTTCAACATGATACTCACGAGCATAGCCATATCCGCCATGGGTCTGGATCGCCGCATCAGCCGCAAAAAAACCAGCCTCCGCTGCCAACCACTTCGCCATGTTCGCTTCTTTACCACAGGGTAAGTCGTTGTCTAACATCCAAGCGGCCTTCTTAATCATTAGCTCAGCGGCATCTAGCTGGGTAGCAGCTTGGGCAAGCGGAAAAGCAATACCTTGGTTTTTACCAATAGGCCTATCAAATACTACACGTTCATTTGCATAGTTCACGGCGCGGCGCAGCGACGCTCGACCTATGCCTAGCGCTTCAGCGGCAATCAATATTCGCTCGGCATTTAATCCATCGAGCAAATACCGAAAACCCTTGCCCTCTTCACCCACTCTGTCCTCAACAGAAACTTTTAGATCGTCATAGACAACTTCACATGTGCGCACTGCATTTCGACCAAGCTTAGGAATCGGTGAAATAGTCACCTCTGGTTTCTGCAACTCAGCCAACAGCAAGGTCATGCCATCAGTTTTTTTAGCCACCTTATCTCGAGGCGTTGTTCTGGTTAGAAGGAGCACGCGCTCAGACTCCATCGCCTTGGTGGTCCACACTTTTCGGCCTCTGACGACGTAGTGATCGCCATTCAATTTTGCAGAGGTTTCTATAGAGGTGGTATCGCTTCCAGCATTGGGTTCTGTGACACCAAATGCCACATGCATTTTGCCAGCGGCAACCGGCGGCAAATATTTTTCCCGCATCGCTTCAGAGCCATGTTTAACGACCGGATGCATGCCAAAAATTGATAGGTGCACTGGTGTCGCGCCATTCATAGCGGCGCCCGATGCAGCTACTTCTTCTAAAACGATAGCCGCTTCCTGAATACCCCTGCCTGCCCCACCGTATTTTTCTGGCATAGCAATACCAATCCAACCGGCCGCTGCCACGTCGTTAAAAAAATCCCAAGGGAATTCGTGCTCGCGATCTTTCTCTTCCCAATAGTCGTCTGGATAGCTGGAACAGAGCTTACGGATAGATTCTCGTATAAGTCTATGCTCATCTGACTCAGTAAAATCTGTCATCTAGCTTATCTGCCCTGATATTTTGGCTGCTATGGCCAGTACCTGCTTGGCTCTTTTAAGATGCGGCACATCCACCATTGAGCCTTTAAAGGAAAAAGCCATCTTGCCACTGCCTTGGTGTTCATCGAAGGCGGCTAGCAGTTCTGTAGCGTCATCTATTTCCTGCTTACTTGGTGTGAAGGCCTCATTCACAATTTCTATCTGGTCGGGGTGAATAGTAATTTTTCCCGTATAGCCCATATCAGCCGCTGTTTTACATTCTGCCTGTAAACCTTTGCTGTTTTTAATATCAGTGTATACCGCATCAATGGGCTGAACTCTCGCCGCCACCGCTGCTAATAAACACATGGAGCGAACAAAGCTAAACACTTCTAAGTAATTCCCATGTTCATCACGTTTGGTTCTAGAGCCAAGTGACGCAGATAAATCCTCTGCTCCCCAAGTCAAACCGTCAACTCTGGGATGGGTTGCCATTGTCGGAAGGTTAAAGACCGCACCGGCCAGTTCTGTACCGATCAATAGCAATGAGATCGCACCTTCTTCTAGGCCCGCTTCTGTCTCCTTGCTTTTAATAACTTCGCTCACCGCGTTGACTGATTTGAAATCCAAAACTTTCGGCACCACAATGCCATCGGGTTTACAGGCGATAATCGCCTCTAAGTCACTTCGTCCCCATTCAGAGTCTATCGGGTTCATTCTTACCAACTTCTCTCGCCCACCAAAATCGGCACTGCTCAGCCACTCGCAAACCTCAATTCGGGCCGACTGTTTGTTTTGGGGCGTAACCGAATCTTCTAGATCCAAAATAAGTGAGTCCGCAGGCAGTGACAGCGCCTTACTGAACATCTTCTGGTTGCCACCAGGTACAAAGTGAATTGAGCGTCTCATACTGTCCTTTTGCGTTATAAGAAATTGAATTGATTGCTTAGCTCTTTGTTAACTATCTTCTGGCTTGTGCCTAGTTCAGCCCGGGCTAAAGTCTTAGCATCATGCCTTTACGAAGACATTCGCAGACGACTTCATCACGCTGGTTCAAGCCTGTATGTTGGAACCAGACTATTCCTCTGTCCGCCTTAGATTTGGACTCACGCTTGTTCACTATTTTAGTTTTCACTCGAATAGTATCACCAATGAAAACCGGATTAGGAAACTCAGTCTTTTCCATCCCTAGGTTGCCTATTGTGGTGCCTAATGTCGTATCAGCAACAGATAGCCCGATCACCAGCCCTAGTGTGAACAAACTATTGACGAGTATCTGCCCATGCTGGGTGGTTTTAGCAAATTCAGCATCAATGTGCAGTGGCTGTGGATTGTGGGTCATGGTGCTGAACAGAAGATTATCTGTTTCAGTGACTGTTCTGTGCGGGAGATGCTCAAACACAGCCCCAATCTCGAGCTCTTCAAAATACTTACCTGCCACATAATTCTCCTCAATTAATAGAGCTCGAACAAAGTAGGACATGTTAAAACGGCGCCGTTATACTAGCAACTGCACGCCTACTTCCAAATTAACCAGGCCAAACTGCTTAGACAGAGACCACAAGGGTATAAACAGTGAATGCTCTAAACGACAAATATAAGCAATGGATTGGCAGGACAGAATCTAAAGTAGACTTTATTTCTAGCAAAGGCTCAAATTCACTTGCCGCAACCGTAGATCGCGAGAAACTGGAATGCAGTAAAGGTGACACGCTACCACCCTTATGGCACTGGATTTTTTTTCTAGAAATGGCACCCCATCGGGCTTTATCCAGTGATGGCCACCCTCGAAAAGGTGGATTCTTACCGCCAATAGAGCTTCCCAGACGAATGTGGGCAGGTAGTCGGTTAACATTTCACAAGCCCCTGCAGATCGACGACGAGGCCAGTAAAACCTCAACCATCAAGAGTATTCAATTTAAGGAGGGACGCAGCGGTAGTCTCGCCTTTGTTTGTATTAATCATGAAATTTCAGACAGTGCCGGCTTATCAATCAGCGAGGAGCAGGATATTGTCTATCGCGATAATCCTCCGCTGCCTGTCGGTAAACCTCAAGCGACGCCAGCGCCAGCGCAGCATGATTACGCTTTATCAGTAAACCCAGATCCAGTGCTCTTGTTTCGCTACTCGGCACTTACTTTAAACAGCCACCGGATTCACTATGACCGCGACTATGCGACTCAGGTTGAAGGCTATCCCGGGTTGATTGTCCACGGCCCTCTACTGGCGACTTACTTATTGGAGCTGGTTGCTAAGCAATATCCGACAAAAAAAGTGCACCGCTTTGAATTTAAAGCAGTCAACCCGGTGTTTGATGGTGCTGATTTTACGGTTTGTGGATTGGAGCCTGATGGTGATGGAAGGTGCGAGCTTTGGATAAAAAATGAAGCTAGTGAGCTTTGCGTTAAAGGGCTCGCGGTTATTGGTTGATTATTAAACGACAAGCCCCTTAGCTGCTGACCTATTTCGAATCGCTGCTCGGCCTTAGAGGTCAGTTTGGATCCACTTCTGTCTTTTCTAAATGCGCGCTTAATACCAAAGATCTGAGCGCCTCAATGTCGTTATTGCGCAAGAACTTGTCTATCAAACCGCGGATTTCCACTTCATGGCCAGATTCCGTAAGCCGAGAATTAGATAACAAGGCGAGATCTATATCGAAAGTGATACTGCTAGGCACAATTGACTTAGCCAAGGCTTTAGGCATTTGAAGCATCACCCCATACCCAACCTCATTTGACAGACCGAGCAGCAGCCAGTCTGCAGGAATCGTATTAGGATTTAAATTCTGCTGATTGGCTGCTGTAGGATTGTCTTTGTCTGCTCCGGCCATACTTTTTTCCAAACTTAGTTATCTAACTAGAAGCTAGATAATTAAGAGACTTGGAAACCATGTCAATTTCTAATTGTCCTAGGCAGTACCTCAACAGATATACGTAGGAATATCTTCAATTATTTGAATATTCAGTAATCAAAAAAACCACTTAACCAAATACGCATAGTTAGAAGTTTTACAATTATCCCCGAATCATTAATGCCAAGCAGTGGTTGTGGTCATGTTAATTTGGCAAACACCAAGAAAATAAGCATTTAAGGGTATCAAAATGAACCAATCGAAAATCTATGGGTCAGGCTCAGTTTTAGGTCCTCAAATTGTAAGCACTCGAGAGCTAATCTGCTATGCAGGACTAGACCGACTTGGTTGCTCTCCTGACATAATAGAAGAAACAATGGGAATAAGCCATGTTCGCCATTGTGACGAATCTGTCATGCCCGGTGATCTCGCGACGGAGGCTGCAATGAACGCTCTTACTGCTGCAAATATCTCACCGAATGAAATAGACGTAGTGATTTATTGTGGGATCGAAAGGAACTGCACAGAACCGGCGACAGCTCATTTCATAGCTGATGCAATTGGCATTGGACCGGACAAGCTTCAACACTGCTTTGATGTTTCTAATGCCTGTCATGGATTCACCGCAGGTGTTCAAATCGCGAGAGCTTTCTTGGCAAGTCAGCCTGATGAGATTCAGTATGCTCTTGTTTGCACTGGAGAAAGGTCTAGCGGCAAAACGAAGGTGATCTGCGACGACTTCAGGAATGGTGTTATCGGACAAAAGGATATTGCAGACACTTTAGGTGCATTCTCAGTCGGCGATGCTGGTGGCGCAATGGTCATCGGACGTAGCGAAAACGGCAAAGGCATTCTCGAAATATCCAATTCCAATAGCCCCAGGTTCGCCAAGCTCTGCCATTTCACAAACTTCGGCTTAGATAGGGGTATCAAGCCTCGCTACGCTATGAAAATGGGTCCGATCTGCGCAAGGACGAAGAAAATCATTAAAACAATGGTGCCTGACATCCTAAACCGGCTTAGCTGGCAACCAAAAGATATTGATCATGGAATATTTCACCAAGTTGGCCGGCGTGTACACGAAGACTGGACCCAGATTCTAGGTATTGATGGGCAACGCGCCCCCTCGACTTATGCTAATTGGGGCAATCTCGCTAGCGCCAACCTTCCAGTTATATGGGATAGCCTCGCAAAGAAAAAACTTTTAAAACCCGACCAGAAAGTCTTTATCATATCCGCCGGAAGCGGTATTGCCGTCAGTATGATAGGAATACACATTTAATAAGTGTACCCTTGATAGGCTTCATAACAGTCGGAAAATAGTATTTTATGGAATCTCTTTATTGGTTTGCCTCGGCTGCTTGGATCGCGGCGATATTCAAGATATTGATCCTTGCTCAATCGCGCACGGCATCAAAACCTGCCGCGGCATTTAATATTCTTACGCTCGCTTTGATCTCGCAAAATGTTTGTGAAGGGTTTTCATACTTCTTTTTTTCACAAGGAAGCAATTTGGTTACTCAAAGCGGTACTGGCGTCATTATATCCATGTCAGTTCTGTCTGCTGCGGTTGTTCATTTTACGGTGACTATTACAGCCCCAAAGAACGGGTATAAATATATAGCTGCGTTTTGGACCTACTCGGCGGCCCTAGTTCTAGCGGCATGTTTTGGTTACCTAGTAATTGGAGTAGAGCTTGCAGGACACTCACTCAAAACTATTCGTGCCCCCCTATACTCTATTTTTAGCTTGAACATCATCGCATCTATATTCGCTGCCTCACGTCTATTGTGGATTGGAAGCAAATCCGAAACTTATGTAGTCCAAATCCGAAGCAAGCTTGTTATGCTGGCCTTTGCACCACTGTTCTTAACAGGATTAGTAGTAGTTGGTCTAGGTTTAGCATCTATTCCTTCTTCTTCTGGCCTCTACATGCCTTTCGCCTCTACATTTCTTGTCCTTGTGTTAATGAAGGGGCAGCAGGAAGACGATCAAATAATATCCTTTAGGTTAAAGTGGCTCCAAGTTTGGTTCCATTTAAGACAAGCCCTAAAAGCAGTAGATTCGAAAGGCCCCATTGGCCTACAGGAATTTAATGAGTACGTAAGAACTATTCAGCTAGTCGAAGCGATGAAGTATTGCAGAAACAACAGAAGTGCTGTGGCTAGACTCCTAAAAAGTAATCAAACTAGCATTTCTCGTGCTTGGTCGAAAATACAATCAGAAGAAGGGGCCTTGAAGAATGCTACAGATATTGAGGCTATAAAGAGAGAGAGTAAGCGAAACTGTTGAAATGCATAACAAGAGCAAGCGAAAAAACTGCTCTTAATTAAGGCATTGAAGTTCGGCAAAGAGAGTTACCCAGCAGTTGCTAGATTACTACTGAAAAACAATGTCCACTAGCCCAGTAAAACTGATCATTAGCCATTTCATCTTATTTGCTCGGATGAAAATAGTGCTTTTTTCTTTTAGTACTCGTGTTTCGTTTAACTGAAAAACTGCTACTGCCTTCAGCGCTACGCGCCTCGCGAACCCGAGGCTTCTCACCCGACCTCTTCACGCCAGAAACAAAAAAGCCCCGCATTGCGGGGCCTTTTGTTTAATGGCGGAGAGGGAGGGATTCGAACCCTCGATA
>JBLHTH010000149.1:0-8305 GCA_047627195.1 Pseudohongiellaceae bacterium
CACCAAGGCGACCAAGCCAAGTTTGGCGTGCATCCATGGCTGATACATGAAGTAGCTGGCGTTTGCGATTAATAGCCAGCCGCCCATAGCGATGGTTAATACTGCTGAGGGAGTAGTGATGCCCCAAAAAAGTTTTCGTTCCATGATGACGAAGCGATCTTTGCTAATTTGATCCTCGCTCATAGCATGGTATACGAACAGCCGTGGCAGATAGAAGATGCCGCTGAACCAGCAAATAACAAAGACAATGTGAAACGCTTTAACCCAGAGCATTATACTGCGGCCTGTAATATGTAAGATGATAATTGTAGCAAATTATTGGCTTGCTTACCCAGACGGAATAGCGTCCTAAGCCGTTGATTTTACGTAATGAAATTTATCGATTTATTGCAATATCAAAAACGCGGTGTAAGATACGCGGTCGAGTAATTATATACGCTAGCTGGAGAGAAAAGGTGCAATTTTTACATAGTTGCGTGGTCAAAGAGTTGCTGTTTTATCATTTCATCTAAGCGAGTCATTGTGAGTTCTTTTCTAAAAATTTCATTTTCTGGAGATTTGGCGTGATCAAGGTTGGAATCATCGGGGGTACTGGTTATACAGGGATTGAGCTGCTTAGGTTGCTGTGTCCGCGAGATGACGTAACTGTGGCTATTGTGACATCCAGAGAGCATGCGGGAGCGGCGATTCAGGATTACTTTCCTAATCTACGTGGGCATCTGAGCTTAAGTTTTTCGAATCCTGAAACTGCAGATTTCAGCCAATGTGATGTGGTTTTTTATGCCACCCCTCACGGGGTTGCGATGCGCTCGGCAGCGGCGGTGTTAGCCAGCGGCCCCAAAATTATTGATTTATCAGCTGATTTTAGAATCAAAGACATTGCCCTATGGGAAGAATGGTACGGCACTGTTCATAGTGCCCCGGAGCTAGTCCAGAGGGCAGTCTATGGTTTGCCTGAGGTCAACCGAGAAGCCATAAAAACGGCGGATATTGTAGCGGTTCCAGGGTGTTATCCCACCGCAATTCAACTAGGCTTTTTGCCTTTGTTAGAAGCCGGGCTGATTGATTCAAGTAGATTAATCGCCGATGCTAAGTCTGGAGTCAGCGGCGCTGGCAAAAAAGCCGCTGAAGACTACTTACTGTGCGAGGCAAGCGAATCGATTCGTGCCTATGCGCTCGGTGGGCACCGTCATCATCCTGAGATATGCCAGGGCCTAGACGCGGCATCTAACTCGCCCGTTGGATTAACTTTTGTGCCACACTTAACCCCAATGGTTCGGGGTATTTTAGCAACTTTATATGCGCCACTCAATTCTGACATCAAGGTCACAGTAGAGCAGTTGCAATCAATTTTTGAAGACCGTTATGCTGGCGAGGCATTTGTAGATGTCTTGCCCCAGGGCATATTGCCCGCAACTCGGGATGTAAGAGGCACCAATCGCTGTTCGATCTCGGTAAACTACTCCGTCCATACAAATACTGTAATTGTGCTCAGTGCTGAGGACAATCTAGTGAAAGGCGCTGCAGGGCAAGCCATACAGAATATGAATATAATGTTTGGAATAACCGAAACTCAGGGACTTAACGCGATAGCGCTAAACCCATAGAAGGAAGACGGCTTGAGATTCAGTGTCTCGAAATCGAAGCAGCTGGGTTTCTAAGAATCATGTTTTTAAGGGACAGGTTTTAAAGATAAAGGGCTTTTAAGGTAAGCAGTCGATTTTTTGAACTCGGAGATGTAAGTGCCCAACGTAGTCAAAGGCAGTAAACAGGAACGCATGATGGTGGTGCCTTATCGGCCTGCTCGTCGCGTTATTCTTGGTCTCCTTCTTGTAGTTGGAGTTGGGGCAAGTGCTGCGGGAGGATTTCTTTACAGTTACTATGTAACGATAGAATCGCAACAAGGCGAGCTTGCTAGCCGCGAAGAGCTGTCTGAAGGGTTGCAGTCCAGTGAGCTTGAAAATTCTGACTTGCGTAGACAAATAGCTATATTAGACCGGTCTAGCGTGATGGATCAGCGTGCTACAGAGGAAGTGCAGTTTACGATTGTGACCCTGCGGGAGAGAGTAGCTCAGCTGGAGCAGGATATTGTCTATTATAGACAAGTAGTGTCGGATGAAACCGGTGAAACTGGCCTTGTTATTAGTCAGCTAGATATCGCTACCACCTCGACAGCGGGGGTTTACAGTTACAAGCTTGTTTTGCGTCAATTGGATGCTGACGGGGACAGTTACCTTATAGGGTTTGTGAATATCAATCTTGTTGGTAGCCAAGGAGAGGTACAAATGATTTTTCCTTTGCGTGAGGTGTCGCAGGAGCAGGATCTCTTAGATATTCGCCTGCGCTTTAAGTATTTTCAAAACATCGAAGGCTCGCTAACTCTGCCCGAGGGCTTTGTGCCTGAACGAGTTCAAATAGCCGCAGTTTCAACAGAACCTGTGGAAAAAGATATCAACCAGGACTTCAGTTGGGTCGTGGAAGGAGAATAGCTAGGGGTATGAATAATGTTTAATAAATCAGCAGAGCCAGCAAAAATGACAGGAGGTCTCAGTCATACGCTGATCTCTCGAACCACGGAAGTAGTCGGCGATATACATTTTAGCGGCGAACTGCTTGTGGAAGGAAAAGTAAAAGGAAATATTTTTGCTGAGGACGATTCAGATGCATTGATTCGCGTTGCTGAGAAAGGCGCGGTAGAAGGCGAAATATGCGTGCCATCGGCAGTAATAAATGGTTTGGTTGAGGGCGATGTGCGCTCGTCAAAGCACATCGAACTTGCTGCTAAAGCGACCGTTATAGGCAATGTTTACTACAATCTGATCGAAATGGTGATGGGTTCAGAGGTGAATGGCAATCTTATGCATCTCAGTGCAAATCAAAAAGAAGCCAAGCGAATTGCCGCTGAAAGCAAACCCGCTGAGAAGAAGTCACTGCCATTTGATAGTTCAGGCTTACAAGAGACCTAGGCTTCGTTAATTTACTGTTCTGGGTGCCGCTGTAATACTTGACTCTTTTACTTGGTTTTAGCCATAATGAGGGCTAGTTAGATCCCTCGGCGATTAGCTGATAACTAGGGGTTTTCTGCACAGAGTCTCAAATCTAGGTTAAGTTTATGTCAGTAGTTCAATCACACGTTCCTGTCATCATGTCGTTTACCGACACCGCTGCAGACAAAGTCCAAAGCCTGATTACCGAAGAAGGTAACAATCAGCTGAAGCTTCGTGTCTTTGTCACAGGCGGAGGCTGTTCAGGTTTTCAGTACGGTTTCTCTTTTGATGAAGAAGTGAATGAAGACGACACGCTTGTGGAAAATAAGGGTGCGACTTTGCTTATCGATCCCCTGAGCTATCAATATTTAGTGGGAGCTAAAGTGGATTACTTAGAAGGTCTGGAAGGATCTCGCTTTGTGGTTAACAACCCAATGGCCAGCACGACGTGCGGCTGTGGTGCGTCTTTCTCTATTTAGGTCAATTACTGTTTAATTCTGGGCCTTTTATCTAATTCTGGTGCCTTTCTCGTCCAGCCTCTATCTAATTCTGCTTCTATTCAATTTGGTCTAATTCAATTTATTATGGGTGAGTGCTAGCTAAATCCGTTTGCTTGGGCGCCAAGTTACATCCTAAGAAAATCCTGACAGCACCTTTTAAAAACCTCTTTAAGTATTCGCCTTAAGTGGAATAAACCCCACCCAAGATCACAGGTCTTGCAGCGCCAGTGAAGGCACTAGTGTCTATCGCCCGCTCCAGGATTCTCATCCTTGCCATCCATGCGAAGGCAACCGCTTCTACCCAGTCGGGATGAATGCCCAAGGCTGCGGTCGAGTCGACCTGACAGTAAGGGAGTTTTCTGGCCAATGAAGCCATCAGCGCGGTGTTATGCGCGCCACCACCACAGACATATAGCGCGGTGGGTTTCATGGTTAAGCTTATGTCAGCGGCTATCGTCGCTGCGGTAAACTCAAGCAGTGTCGCTTGCACGTCAGCGGGAGAGACGTCACCAAAGTTGCTAAGCTGTATCTCGAGCCAGTTGCCGTTGAATAGTTCGCGGCCAGTGCTCTTGGGGTTCGGCAGCTTTAAGTAGGGCTGCGTCATAAAAAGCTCTAGAAGTGATGGCTCAATTTGGCCCGTTGCGGCCCAGTCACCGTTTTCGTCATAGCGCTTTTGTTGGTGCTTGCCAATCCAATAGTCCATCAAAACATTGCCAGGGCCGGTATCAAAAGCTAGGTTGTTTCCAGAGGCAGGCAAACAGGTAATATTGGATATGCCGCCTATGTTGACGATTGCCCGGTCGTCTTGGTTGGAGTAAAAAACATCTTGATGTAAGAGCGGGGCAAGCGGCGCACCTTGCCCGCCTGCTGCAACATCCATGCGCCTGAAATCCGCAACCGTTTTGATCTGACTTAAGTAAGCAATACAATTTGCGTCACCTAATTGCATGCTAAAAGGGTAGTCGCCGTTCGGTTTATGCCACACGGTTTGGCCATGACTGCCGATTGCGGCAATGTCCTTGGCTTGGGTCTTGGAAATGGCCAAAAGCTCATTCACGGCGGCTGCAAAAAAATGCCCAATCTTGATATCCAGCGTGCCGAGTTGCTCTGGACTTAAAAGCTCGCCTTTGCAAACTTGAATCACCTCATTGCGCAATTCTTCTGGGCTAGGCTGAAAGTGAGTACTAACTATTTTCGGTGTGTTGTCGCTGAAATCTACCAATACACAATCTACGCCATCGACACTGGTGCCAGAGATCAGCCCTATGTAAAGCGTAGAGGAGAGAGTGGGAGTAGAGGTGGCCACGGCGGCTTTAATCGGCGCTTGGCGGATTGAGGGTAAACATTTGTGAGCCGTTCATCTCATTAAAGCGTGTTGTTAGCTCTGTGGTCTGGGTTCTAAATCGGTCCAATTCTGCGGCATCAATGGACTCAGCCTTGGGAAGCTTATCTATTATTGTGCGTGGGTTCTTGTGAACACCGCTCATTAAAAATTCGTAATGCAAATGGGGGCCGGTAGCTCCACCTGTGGAACCTACGTAGCCGATGATGTCACCTTGGCGAACTCTAACGCCGCGCTTAATGCCTTTGCCGTATTTGGAAAGGTGAGCATATTTAGTTTCGAAACCACCGCTGTGCTCCAGAATGACAAGATTGCCAAATGAGCCGTAACGGGAGGCGCGGGAGACCTTGCCATCACTGGTTGCTCTGATTGGCGTACCGCGAGGTGCCGCGTAGTCAGTTCCTTTGTGGGCGCGAATAGTATTCAAAATTGGGTGGCGGCGATTGGGGTTAAAATTAGAGGTAATGCGAAAAACATCCAATGGGCTACGTAAGAATGCTTTGCGCATACTTTCCCCTTCTGGATTGTAATAGCCGATCTCACCTTCGTCATTGATGTATCTGACAGCGGTAAAGGTTTTGCCCTGATTGATAAACTGAGTCGCTAGGATTTGACCGTTACCGATAAATTCACCGTCTAAATACTCTTCTTCATAAAGAATGCTGAATTCGTCACCGGTTCTTGGGTCTAAGATAAAGTCTATTACGCCACCAAAAATATTGGCCATTTCCATGATGTGTATCGCTGGGATTTGCTCGCGCTGCCCCGCCATGAATAGGCTGTCAGAAATCGTGCCTACTTTGAAGGAGTGCTGAATTTGTGCTTCTTTGAGTATTGCTTCAACCTGGTAGCTGCTGTTCAGCCGGGTGAATAAATAGCCTTCTAGTGGGGTTTTAAAGACTCTTAGCTGCTCAAGTCCACCGGCATCAGGGATCATAAAGTCGAGTTTATAGCCTGGGTAAAGTCGGTTTAAAACCTTGGCTTCGTCGCTGCTATTTAGAACTCGAAACAAATCCTGATCAGACAAGCCCACTTTGGTAAAGATGGCCGAAAGGTTGTCACCTTGCTGTACTTCTATGTTTTGCCAAGCGCTGATTGCGCTTTCACTGAATGAATCCTCGACAGGAGCTGGCTTCACTGCTATCACAAAATCGGACAGGTCGAGGGCTTGCGTTGCTTCGGTGATCGTCTCTGTTGGCTTGGTTTGTTTTTGGATAGAAACTGGAATGCTGATGCTGGCTGTTTCTGTGACAGCTGTCGCCTTGTCGCTGCTGGGAATAATTAGCAGCAACAAAAATAGAGTAACGAGCACTCCAGCCAAATACATATGATCTTTCGGATAGTGCTTGTCAAAAAACTGGCGAATGAAGTTGATGCTACTCATAGTTTAATTCTTAGTGTGAAATTCTATGCTTGGTTATTAGGAAGCGGGCGATTATAACAACAGCTACTATGATTCCCAGTTGCTTTTTTAGTTCAATTTTTGACTACAATGAGTTGTTCTCGTGTAGAATTCTCGCTCTTTTTACCATGACTCAAACAGACTATTCTTCTGTCTGGGTCGGCAATGTCGAGAATTATCTTAGTTTTATGATGCATTTATCTGATTTAGCGACTTTGTAAAATAGCGCGATCGGTCAACTATCTGTGGCAGCAAGGGTCAAAAATGACTAGTAACAACACCGATATTATTAATGATCTGCAGGAGCGGGAACTGATCTCGCAGTTGGCAGGTGGAGACGAGTTAAAACAGCACTTGGCGAGTGGCAGTAAAACCTTATATTGCGGTTTTGATCCCACTGCAGAGAGCCTGCATATAGGCTCTTTGGTGCCATTGCTGGCCTTGAAGCGGTTTCAGATGGCAGGCCACACACCGATTGCACTAGTTGGTGGTGCCACCGGCATGATCGGGGATCCGAGTTTTAAAGCGGCGGAACGCTCTTTGAATACCACCGATGTAGTTGGTGAGTGGGTAGAAAGGCTTAAACCGCAGCTAAGTCAATTTTTAGATTTCGATAGCGCTAGCAACCCGGCTAAGTTAGTTAATAACTTGGACTGGACTCGTGACTATGACGTGCTTAGCTTTCTTAGGGATGTAGGTAAACACTTCTCGATTAATGCGATGGTGCAGAAAGAGTCAGTCAAACAGCGTATTGAGCGTGAAGGTGAAGGTATCTCGTTCACTGAATTCAGCTATATGATTTTGCAGTCCTATGACTTTGCTCAGTTGAATAAGCAGTACAACTGTACTCTGCAGATAGGCGGTAGCGATCAGTGGGGTAATATCACCGGCGGTATCGATCTTACCAGGCGCATGAATAGCGCTCAGGTTTTTGGCGCAACGCTGCCTCTAGTGACCAAATCCGATGGCTCTAAGTTCGGCAAGACAGAGTCGGGCACGATCTGGATTAGCCCGACCAAAACATCGCCTTATGCGTTTTATCAGTTTTGGTTAAATGCAGCAGATGCGGATGTGTACAAGTTTCTAAAATACTTCACCTTCTTAAGTGTGGGTGAGATCAACGAGATTGAGCTCAGCGATGAGGCTGCTCAGGCGAAGCCTGAGGCGCAGGGCATCCTTGCGAAGCAGGTGACTGAGCTTGTTCATGGCGCAACTGGCTTAACGGGGGCTGTGCGCATCAGTGATGCCTTGTTTTCTGGCAACATCGGCAGTTTGACGCTCGACGACCTAAAACAGTTAGAGCTGGACGGTCTTCCTTGCACTTCAATTAGAAGTGGCGAAGAAGAAGCTCAAATAGTAAATGCCTTGGTGAAAACCGAGCTCGCTAAGTCGAATAAAATGGCGCGAGAATTTATCGGAAACAATGCTGTTAGTGTAAATGGAGAGACAATTAAAAGTGTTGACTTTGTGTTCTCACAAGAAGTCGCTCTTTGCGATTGCTACTTTGTTTTAAGAAGAGGTAAAAAACTCTTCCATTTAGTTAAATTAGCTTAATTGCTAACCCGGTAGGACCCACTAATCCCGGCGTTTTTTAGTAAAAATGAGTTATTTTGCAAATACTTTACTTTTTTCTCACTTAAGTACTTGTCAAAAGTCTTTTTACACGTATAATTCGCCTCCCTTGTGTCGACGGCATCAGGCAAAAGTTCTTTAAAAATTCGAATCAAGTAATAGAGGTGGGTGCTTGCTGAGGAAGGTTTAAACTCAATTAAACTTAGCTTCGGGCTTGCTGGATTTTCCAGTGACGATGAAGTCTTTCAAAGTAAGCAACTGCGTTATTTATATTTTAAATGAAAAGCTTAGGTTTTATTAAATCTTCGGATGAGGTGAAACCAATCTAGTAGTTGTAAATTTTGAGCACTATTTGAGTGTTGTTTGTTTTAGTGAGTTTCTAACTTGCTGTAGTAAAACGGATAGCACTTGCAAGATTAAACTGAAGAGTTTGATCATGGCTCAGATTGAACGCTGGCGGCAGGCTTAACACATGCAAGTCGAGCGGAAACGATGGTAGCTT
>JBLHTH010000150.1:0-8300 GCA_047627195.1 Pseudohongiellaceae bacterium
GTTAATGAAACTTGGCAGGGGGCCTGTCGCTTCTATAACCGGCCACTCCCAGGCAACCGAGGTCCCTGCGATTTGAGTTGGCGTGCCGTTGGGATAGTGTTTATAGAAAAACTGAGGCACATTGTATTCGTCAACGGGAACATCATACTCAGCGGGTTTTGATATAAACAGTATTTGAGTCGGGTGTATGGCAATTTGGTAGTTACCGCCAGCATCAGTTTGGACGACGTCACAGCCATTGCTGACACTGACGCCGGCTATGCCGGCTTCAATTCTGTCGCGGCGATTGTTGCTGTTAGTTTCGATGAAAACGCTGCCGCGAATAGTTTCGGCTGTCCCTGTTGAATAGTCACAGTTGGCCCAGCTCAAAGAGGCTAAAGGTAGGCAGGCCAGAGAGATCAAAAAGCGGGACAGTTTGAGGTGGCTGGCAGTGACTGTTAATTTCATGACGTACTCTCTAACACAAGCGAAAGGGTAGGGGCTCATAGTAATGCTAGGCTGTGACAGGTTAGCCTCAAATCAGCCTTTGAAAACACAGAGGGCTTTAAAGTGTCACTTGCGCGGCTATTCGTCAACCGAACAGTTGAGCGCTCTTGAGTATTGTTGTTCTGGATGAAATCTCTGCTAAGTCTTTTGCACAAAGAAAGAGGAGACACGACAAGAAAGCTAGGCAAGCGCTCAGGGCGTCCCTGCAAACGTAAGCTTGTGACAAACACAATAAGACCCTATGGTTTTAGCATTCGACTTAATCAGAGCGAATGCAATGAAGCCAAGAATAAGCATGATCACGCTCGGTGTAGATGACATAGGAAAATCTGTAACCTTTTATCGTGATGGGTATGGGTTTGCTCAGCTCGAAAGTCTATTGAGGTGGCCTTCTTTACTCTTTATGGGACGTGACTCGGCCTGTATGGTCGTCAAGCTTTAGCCGATGACGCTCTAGTTTCTGGTCAAGGGAGCGGGTTTAATAGTTTTGCTTTGGCTACCAATCTCTACTCAGAGGCCGAGGTGGATGCGCATATAAATGAAGTAGTCGCAGCAAGAGCTGGGTTAATCAAGCCGCCTCAAAAAATGTTCTAGGGCGTTTACTCAGGCCATTTTAAAGATCCGGATGGCCATCTCTGAGAATTGGCATACAATCCCTCTTAATGGATTGGCCCGGCGGATGCGCCGGCCATTTCTTGATTATCAACACTAAACAGTGAGAACTCTATTGGAAGATTCTACACCTGTATTAATCGGCGCTGGGCAATTCACCGAACAAGGGGTTGCGCCCCAGCTTGCGCAGCCACCAATGGGAATTGCCGCGCAAGCGGCCAAGGCTGCGTTAACAGACACCGGCTGCGCGCAAAAAATAGTCGCTCAACTAGACACGATTGCGGTTATTCGCATATTTCCCGATTCTTATAAAAACCCCCGTGTACCCAGCCCCTTTGGGCGGGCTGAAAATCCGCCGCGAGCTGTCGCTAGAAGAATCGGCGCAAATCCTGAGCGGGCCATCTACGGGCAGGTTGGAGGGAACACTCCGCAGAAGATGATTAACGAGATGGCCGAGCGCATTCGTGCTGGAGAGGTGGGCATCGCCTTGCTTACTGGGTCTGAGGCGATCAATACGGCTCAACTTGCAACACGCAGTGGCATAAAATTGGACTGGGCCGAGCATGACGAGGGGACATTGGAAGATCGCGGGCTTGGCGAGCCAATGTCTACCCAGCACGAGCAGGACCACGGTATAGCGGCGCCTATCTATGCGTATCCGTTGTTTGAAAATGCTATTAGAGGCAATCTGGGTCGCTCTATAGATGCCCATATGTTAGAGATGGGAAAGTTGTTTGCACCATTTTCTCGTGTTGCTGTAAACAACCCTTTTTCATTTAAAGCAGCACAGCGAACAGCTGAGGAACTTGCTACAGTAACAGTCGAAAATCGTTTCATTAGTTTTCCTTACCCTAAATGGCTGAACGCACGCGACAGTGTCAATCAGGGCGCAGCCGTGATCATGACGTCAGTAGCCAAAGCAAGAGAGCTAGGAGTCGACCCATCTAAATGGGTTTTTCTTCATGGCTGTGGTGAAGCGAACGACAAAATTATGCTTAACCAGCGGGTGAATTATCATACGTCCCCGGCAATGAAACTGAACTCGGCGAAGGCGTTTGATATGGCGGGTAAGTCTATTGATGAAATGGACTTCATAGATATTTATTCCTGTTTCCCGTCGGCAGTTGAAGTTGCCTGCGATGCTTTAAATCTGGCCACGCACGATGCCCGCGGCCTAACCGTAACTGGTGGGCTGCCTTTTTTCGGTGGGCCCGGCAATAACTATTCGATGCATGCAATAGCGACGATGATTCCCATGCTAAGGGCCAACCCTAGTAAATTTGGTTTAGTTTCCACAAATGGCGGTAGACTCACTAAGCACGCAACAGGGATTTATTCAGCGACGCCAACGCAAGGAAAGTGGGCTAGAGAAAACCCAGCCAGTTATCAGCCTGCAATAGACGGTGCCATAAGTCCCAGTTTTACCGAAGAGCCACTCGGCCATGCAAAAATAGAAACCTACACAGTGGCCTTTGATCGGGCGGGGCCGGTAGCAGGGATTGTAGTCGGGAGGTTAGACAATGGTACGCGCTTTCTTGCCAACACAAGTTCGGACCCGGTTTTTCTGCAGCACTTTATGAGTAATGATCAACTTGAGACCACGGGAGTTGTTGAGTCAGTAAACGGCAAAAACCTCTTTAGGCCAAATTAACGGACCGAATAGACAATAAAAAAGAGAGCTAAAATGTCAAATCGAGATCAGAAAAATCTGAAGTCAGGATTTGGAATGAAATCAGAACCATCCGAAATTCTCCATGACAAAGATTTAAGCGGTAAAGTAGCTGTTGTTACGGGCGGCTATTCGGGGATCGGACTTGAAACAACCAGAGCGTTAGTTGCAGCGGGGGCCAAGGTCTATGTTCCTGTGCGTACCCCAGAAAAAGCGACTGAGGCCTTAGCTGGCATCACAGGTGTGACGGTTGATGCTATGGACTTGGCAGATTTGAACAACGTAAAGCGCTATGCCGCTTCTGTTAAGGATCGAGAGTCCCGGATAGATTTACTTATAAACAATGCTGGCATTATGGCCTGCCCTGAAATGCGAGTTGGCAATAACTGGGAAGCGCAGTTTGCAGTTAATCACCTAGGACATTTCGTTTTAACAACGCAGCTCCTACCACTGCTGCTCGCAGCAGGGAATGCGCGGGTTGTGTGTTTGTCATCAATCGGGCATCGCCGTTCTGATATTTTATGGGATGACATTAATTTCGAATCAACAGTTTACGAAAAGTGGACTGCTTATGCTCAAGCCAAAACAGCCAACGCGCTGTTCGCTAGAGGTCTAGACATTAAATACAGTGATCAAGGCCTGAAAGCCCTTTCAGTGCATCCGGGCGGTATACTAACGCCTTTGCAGCGACATTTGGGTAACGAAGAGATGCAGGCTCTTGGCTGGGTCGATGCAGATGGTAATCTTACTGAGCAGGCGGCGGCTAGATTTAAGAGCACAACTCAAGGTTCTAGTACTTCACTCTGGGCTGCAACCAGCGACCTATTCGATGGTGTTGGCGGGGTCTATTGTGAAGACTGTGATGTGGCCAATTTAGCTACCGATGAGTCTCCTCGAGGTGTTGATGTGGCGCCTTGGGCTGCAAGTGATGAAGGGGCTGATCGACTTTGGAAAATTAGTGAAAAAATGTTGAGCCGCTAGTTCAGTCAAGCGAAGACCAAGCAGCTCTCAGTTTTTATTTGGGTACGACCTTATTGATTAGCCGGCGGAGAATGTTATGGCAGTTCCGAAAATAGCAATAAATGGCTTTGGCCGCATTGGTCGCACTATCATGCGGGTGGCAAAAATGCGCGGACACTACGACGTGGTGGCAGTGAATGACTTGGCGAGTCCAGATCAATTAGCCTATGCGTTTAAATACGACAGTATTCACGGCGTTTACCCCGGTGAGGTGTCTGTAGATGGCGATCAAATGACTATAGACGGTGATCCATTTAAAGTGCTTTGTGAAAAGGATCCTGCTCGCCTGCCTTGGAAAGAGCTTGGGGTGGATTATGTTGTCGAAAGTTCTGGTGTATTCAGGACATTACTCGATTTGAATAAACATTTGGATGCAGGTGCTAAGCGAGTTGTATTGACAGTGCCCTGCAAAGATCCGCTGGATGCTACTTTGGTAACCGGCGTAAATGATCATGTAGTAACAAGCTCAACGCAAATCATTAGCAATGCCAGCTGTACAACAAATTGTGCGGCGCCGTTAGCAAAAGTTCTACATGAGAATTTTGGGATTAAAAGAGGACTGCTTACCACGGTTCATGCCTATACATCGGATCAGCGTTTAATCGATTCTCCCCATAAAGATAAGCGAAGATCGCGCAATGCTGCTACCAACATTGTGCCAACATCAACCGGTGCTGCTCGTGCTATAGGGCTGGTGCTTCCTGAGTTGGCAGGCAAGTTGGACGGCTTGGCAATGCGGGTTCCGGTACCTGACGGTAGCTTGGTAGATATGACAGTTGAGTTAATTAATCCGGTCACTGTCGAATCAGTGAATCTAGCTTTTGCGGCAGCGGCAGCGGGGCCTCTTAAGAATATTTTGGCCTACTCGACTGAAGCGATCGTAAGCAGCGATATTATTGGTGATTCTCATTCCAGTATTTTTGATTCTCTTCTTACTCAGGTGATGGGTGAAACGATGGTAAAAGTAGTTAGTTGGTATGACAATGAGTGGGGCTACAGCACTCGGGTGGAGGAACTCATCGGTAGACTGGCAAGAATGGACGGGATGTCGGCAAAATAGCAAGATCAAACCTAGGAGTTCAAAATGGATTTCACAAATAAAAGAGTGTTGGTAACCGGCGGCAGTCGGGGGATTGGTCGAGCTGTATCACAGGCATTCGCTGAGCGCGGTGCTAAGCTGGCGATTATTTACAATAGTAATGTTGCTGTTGCTGAGGCGGTATTAAGCGAGTTGCCGGGCGAGGGGCATATAGCTTTGCAATGTGATATCGCTGATTCCGTTCAAGTGGCGATAGCAGTTGACAATGTGGCAGCGCAGTTAGGCGGTATTGATGTTCTTGTAAATAACGCGGGCATCGGTATTTATCACTCAATCGAATCAACTTCTTATGAGGATTGGCAAAAAGTGTGGCAGGATACAATTGCCACAAACCTAATTGGCCCTGCCAATCTTTGCTATTGTGTCGCTCAAAAAATGATTGCCGCTCAGGGCGGTAGAATTGTCAATATCAGTTCTCGTGGTGCATTTAGAGGCGAACCAATTAAGCCTGCCTATGGCGCAAGTAAAGCGGCAATCAATTCGTTGACTCAGTCACTGGCAATTGACCTTGCCAAGCATCGTATCTTTGTGGGCGCCGTGGCGCCTGGTTTTGTAAACACCGACCTCACTGCTGCTAGGTTGGCAAGCTCAGAAGGTGACGAGATCAGAGCGCAGAGTCCATTTAATCGTGTGGCAGAGCCGGAAGAAGTCGCCTATGCGGTCTTGTTCCTTGCCTCTGAAGGGGCTGAGTTTTCTACAGGTACGATTATTGACGTGAATGGCGCGTCTCATATGCGCAGCTAATAATACTATTTAGGGGGCGCTCTATTGCAGGGGCACTTCATTTAAGGAGCGTTTAATATTGGCTCCGTTTTTCCATTTTTCTACATCAGATTTGTACCGCTCTAACAGTCTGTTTGGATTTTTTTGATGCAGCTAGTTTTTAGCTCTCGGCCAGCTATCACCCAATTATGAGCCAAAAAAACGCTGCATCCGGTCATCTGAGGCGTACCATAGAACTTATGTGACAGCATAACTATTGATCCACGGGAATTATCAACCCTCAGGAGAGCTAATGAAAGCGTCAGAGCTATTTATAAAATGTTTAGAAAATGAAGGTGTCAAAGTCATATTCGGTATTCCCGGTGAGGAAAACATCGATGTAATGGACGCCATTTTAGACAGTACAATCAAATTCGTAACCGTGCGCCACGAACAAGGTGCTGCTTTTATGGCTGACGTCTATGGCCGCCTTACGGGTAAAGCGGGTGTTTGCTTGTCAACTCTGGGGCCCGGTGCAACGAATCTAATTACCGGGTTCGCCGATGCGAACATGGATAGTGCGCCGATAATCGGAATAGCCGCTCAAGGTGCGACCACGCGAATGCATAAGGAAAGCCACCAGATGTTAGATCTAGTGGCTTTGTTCGATCCGATTTCAAAGTACAGTGCAGAAATAATCCACCCTGATATTGTTGCGGAAATTGTGCGCAAAGCATTTAAAGATGCACAGGCTGAGAAGCCCGGTGGAGCCTTTATTAGCTTCCCTGAGAATATTGCGGAAGCTACTGTAACTGAGGGCCAAACACCCTTACGAGTTCAAAAAGCTGAGATTCCATCGCCGCCAGCGGAAAAAATGGTGCAAGCAGCGAAAGTTATCTCCGCAGCTAAAAACCCAATTGTAATGGCCGGCAATGGCGTAGTGCGCGGTGGCGCCTGCGATGAGTTAATCAAATTCGCAGAGAAACTGAACATTCCTGTTGCTACAACTTTCATGGCAAAAGGCGCGATGCCTTTTTCTCACGAGCTTTCTCTGGGTACCGTCGGGCTGCAGGCCCATGACTATGTAGCTTGTGGATTCGATCGCGCCGATGTCATTATCTGCGTAGGTTTCGACATGGTGGAATATCACCCGCATCTATGGCACGAGAGCAAAGACAAAAAAATAATTCATATTGATCCAATATATGCCGAAGTGGATGAACATTATATTCTGGAAGTGGGCGTTGTTGGCGACATTGCCGAAGCATTGGATGGTATATCAGCTATCGCTGAGCGAGGTGTGAACAACAATAGCGGAGAGCTACGAAAACTGATTGTCGATGAACTGACAGAGATGGCCAGTGACACTAGTTTTCCAATGAAGCCGCAGCGCATTCTTTGTGATGTGAGAAAGGCGCTGGGCAACGAGGACATTCTGATTTCTGACGTCGGCGCACACAAGATGTGGATAGCACGAATGTATCAAGCAGAAGCGCCTAATACCTGCATTATTTCAAACGGCTTTGCATCGATGGGTATTGCTTTGCCGGGGGCTATATCAGCAAAAATGACCTTCCCTGAAAAAACAATCATGGCCATTAACGGTGACGCTGGATTCATGATGAATTCTCAAGAAATCGAAACTGCGCTGCGCTATAACATTGCAATGGTCATTATGATTTGGAACGACAGCAAATACGGACTGATAAAGTGGCATCAAGATAGAAAGTTCGGCAGAGATTCTCATATTGATTTCAAAAACCCAGATTTTGTTAAATACGCAGAAAGTTTTGGAGCCAAAGGATACCGAGTCAAGTCTGCCGATGAGCTCCTACCGACCATCCGCAAAGCGGTGGCAGACGATACGGTTGTGATAATAGACGTGGCGGTGGATTACTCCGAAAATATGAAGCTGACAGAAAAGCTGGGCAATTTGGTGTGCCCAATTTAGTTTTTTGCGAGTAAAAAAAAGGAGATCACGATGAGAGAATTTGGACTTATGGTGCCATCGGCAATATCTGTGGGTATGCACGAAATCACTTCTGCATTTGATGGTAAAGTGATAGGAAGGGTGCCTGTGATAGATAAAACCGGCGCTGAACAGGCCCTGAGCAATGCCTCTAATGCCTTTGCAGACCGCTCTAACTGGTTGCCAGCCGAACAACGGGTGGCGATCCTTGAGAAAACCGCAAAGCTCATGGGGGACAGTCTCGAAGAACTTGTTCAGCTGGCTTTGTCTGAGGGAGGCAAGCCCTATTGTGATACTAAAGTAGAAGTCCTCAGAGCAATTGATGGTGTAAAAAGCTGTGTTGAATGTATTCGCACAGATCGCGGTGAAGAAATTCCCATGAGAATAAACTCAGGCTCGGCAAATCGTTTGGCCATGACTTCCCGTGAACCAATAGGGCCTGTGATGGCAGTGAGTGCGTTTAATCACCCGTTGAACCTTATTGTGCATCAGGTCGGTCCGGCGGTTGCATCGGGCTGCCCAATAATCGTGAAGCCAGCTTCGGACACTGCGCTTAGCTGTTTTCGATTTGTTGAGCTACTGCGTGAGGCGGGGCTCCCTGAAGCTTTTTGCCAGGCCATCGCGGTATCGGATAATACGATAGGGGAATTTTTGGTAACCGATCCACGCATCGCTTTTTTCAGTTTCATAGGCAGTGCAAAAGTTGGTTGGATGTTGAAAGGCAAACTTGCACCGGGTACTCG
>JBLHTH010000151.1:0-8179 GCA_047627195.1 Pseudohongiellaceae bacterium
CGTTAAAGAGTGTCGACTTGCCGACGTTGGGTAATCCAACTATTCCGCATCTTACTGCCATGATGAGTTCCTATTGATCTGTGTGGAGCAATCGCATGGCTTCTTCCCATTCGCCTGCGACGGCTTTAGGCATGACTCGAATCGAATCTTCGATGTCACGCATGATTAAGTCAGCTTCTGACCGGGACGGGTCGCCCAGTACGTAATTAGCTACCAACGATTTGTGGCCGGGGTGGCCAACACCAATGCGTAGTCGGTGGAAATCACGGTTGCCACCTAAGGCATTTATAATGTCACGAACGCCGTTGTGCCCGCCGTGCCCGCCACTTTCCTTTAATTTAGTTACGCCTGCTGGGAAGTCGATTTCATCGTAGGCAACCAATATATTTTCAGGCTGGATTTTGTAAAATTTGCATACGGCGGCAACAGACTTGCCACTGCCGTTCATAAAGGTAGTAGGAAACAAACATTTGATGTCTTGGCTGCCAATAGTAATGCTGCCAAATTCACCGAAGAATTTTGATTCGCCACGCAAGGATCCGCTATAGCTTTTACAAAGGTGATGCAAAAAGATGACGCCGGCGTTGTGACGATTAGAATCATATTGTGGGCCTGGGTTACCCAGACCCACAATAAGTTTTATAGGACTACTAGAAATGCCTGGCATTAAATTTTACCTGGCCTCTACGACAGCTAGTCTTCGCTAGCGCCTTCAGCGCCTTCAGCAGACCCTTTGGCCTCGTCGTCAACTACACCTTTGGCCGCATGAACCGCTGCCACATTAAGGTCGTTGTCCTCATTGTGTGAAGCAAGAGATACGCTTGTAACGCCTTTTGGTAAGATGATATCAGAGAGATGGATGTTAGCGCCCAGCTCTACTTTAAGCATGTCAACTTCGATATATTCAGGAAGATCTTTTGGCAAACAAGATACTTCTATCTCATTTAGAGTCTTCATGATGTTGCCGCCGCCGATCTTAACGCCGACACACTTCTCTTCATTGATGAAGTGAAGAGGAACACGCACTTGAATAGCTTCTTTTTCGTTGACCCGTAAAAAGTCAGCATGAAGAACCAAATCCTTAGCTGGGTGACGCTGAAGCGCTTTAATAACTGCCTTTTCTTTTTTCTTGCCAATTTTCAAGGTAATGATGTGGGCAAAGAAAGCTTCGTTCTGAATAGCCTTGTAGATATCCTTATGGGGAATAGTTAAAGATATCGGATCTTTGTCTCCACCATACAAAACAGCTGGAATGTTGCCTTCCAAACGACGAAGGCGGCGGCTCGCACCTTTCCCTAAGTCAGTCCGGACTGAGCAGTCAAGCTCAAATTCTAAGTTAGACATAATTGTCTCCTTTTACTCTCGATAAATGGTTTTGAGAGTATTCCCTTTCTAGCTTGCGACCGGCTAAAAAGAGGGTTAAAAAAAGGTCCTCAAGCGACATGCCTGATGACCCGGTATTATCCAGCGGATGATTAAAAAACTTAAAGTTTTAAGTGTTATCAAACATCGCGCTTATGGATTCTTCGTTACTGACGCGGCGAATCGATTCAGCTAATAGTTTAGCCATTGTAAGCTGTCGAACCTTTTTACAATTCTTCGCTGCGTCACTTAATGGGATCGTATCGGTGACTACAAGAGAGTCCAAAGTTGAATTTTCTAAATTCCCAATAGCAGGCCCTGACAAAATAGGGTGGGTGCAGTAAGCAACAACCTTTTTTGCACCATGTTCTTTCAGCGCGTCGGCTGCCTGGCAAAGAGTGCCGGCAGTATCAACCATGTCATCTACGATCAAGCAGCAGCGATCTTTAACATCGCCAATAATGTGCATAACCTGAGCTACATTGGCTGCCGGGCGTCGTTTATCGATGATGGCCAAATCTACATTAAGCTGCTTTGCAACAGCTCTGGCTCTTACAACACCGCCAACATCTGGCGACACTACGATTAAATCTTTATATTTTTGACGCTCGATGTCGTCAATTAGAACCGGCGATCCGTAAACGTTATCAACCGGGATACTAAAAAATCCTTGAATTTGCTCTGCGTGAAGGTCAACCGTCAAAACTCGATTCACCCCGACTGCGCTGATCATGTCGGCTACCACTTTGGCACTGATTGCCACGCGCGCTGAGCGTACTCGGCGATCCTGCCTTGCGTAGCCAAAATAAGGTATTACAGCGGTTATTCGATTTGCTGAAGCGCGATGCAGTGCATCGGCCATTAACAATAGCTCCATGATGCTGTCGTTGGTTGGAGCGCAGGTTGGCTGAATAATAAAAACGTCTTTGCCGCGAACATTCTCATTAAGCTCAACGGACACTTCGCCGTCGCTGAACTTACTAATGCTTGCGTACCCAAGAGGGACACCAATATTTTTGGCAATATTATCCGCTAAATCTGGATTCGAATTGCCAGTAAACACCATTAAATTATTTGCCACGAATGATTCCTGCTGCCTGCTAGAGGTGGGTGTTACTTTTTATTATGTTTAGCCTAGTCCGAACCTAGCCAAAAGCGGTGGTTGGACAGGCTGAAAAATGGCTGGGGTGGCTGGATTCGAACCAACGCATGCTAGGATCAAAACCTAGTGCCTTACCACTTGGCGACACCCCAAGAAAACTTATTGTCTGTTTAGTGTTTCATTCGCTCTTTGAGACGCGGCGTATTCTAATCGCCGAAGCGCTTCTCATCCAGTGAATTTATGCCTTTTGCTACAAATACTTGCAAAGACTTCGGAAGTTTAGCAAGTGTGGCCTTCGCGTCAACTTCTGACTTAAATTCTGCAAAGATGCTAGAACCCGTTCCAGTCATCCGTGATTTGGCAAATTTGTTTAATAAATTCAGAGTGTTAGCAACCTCTGGGTAAAGCTTTGTGGTAATAGCTTCACAGTCATTTCTGGACCTGCCAGCCAGAAAGTCGGCCATTTTGATGGCTGGGGAGTTCCGTGTCAATTGCTGATGACAAAAAATCTCTTGGGTTGAAACAAGACAGGGCGGCGTTATTACTAAATACCATCTCTCATCTAGCTCAACCGCTTCTAATTTCTCACCTATTCCTTCGCCCCAGGCGCTATTGCGATGAAGAAAAATAGGCACATCCGCGCCAAGCTTGATTCCTATTTCGCAAAGTTCTTCAGTGGAGAGCTTTAGATTCCAAAGATCGTTCAGCGCCAAAAGTGTTGATGCCGCGTTAGAGCTGCCGCCGCCAAGACCTGCACCTTGTGGTATTTTTTTGACTAGTGAAATGTCAGCGCCAAGTAAGGGCTTATTGGCAAGGCGGCGCAAGGCTTTAGCCGCTTTGATTACCAAATTGTTGTTCATCGGCAGTGGCGATTCTAAAGAGCTTTCGATATGCAAAGTCAAAAGGCCATCGCCGGCAGCTGAAAATGTCATCTCATCGCCAAAGTCTAGCAGGCGAAATAAGGTCTGCAAATCATGGTAGCCGTCATCTCTGCGCCCAAGAACGTGCAGGAACAAATTCAGTTTGGCGGGGCAAAAGAGTTTTATTTGGGTTTCAAGCATCGGGCTCAGCGCCGTTTAATTGCCAATTTAGCCTGAAAAACTTTAACCGTATGTCATTCTGATTACCGGTAACGTCTACTCGGCGCGGCAAGGATAGATTGCCATATTGACGAAGGTCAGAGTAGCTGACTGTCCAGCCATCTTGAGTTAGAGCAATTAACTGATTGAGTTCGTTAAAGCGCAGATCAGACCTAGATCCCGGAGCAGGTATTCCTTTAATCCAATATTCGAGATAGGACACAGGCAGCTCGTAACCAAGCTGTTGCAGGATAAGGTCCTCGGGGCTGCTTGCAGCAATTACATCACCACCTTGCTCCAAAGTGACGTAATCTGGGCGACCTACTATAACGGTAGTGCCAACGTTAAACGTGCCCCATAGCCGTATATGATATTCAAGATTTTGCTGCAGCCACTGGATGCTCGGGGTGTCTGATTCGTCGTTGTAACGGACATTAACTCGCCCTCGCAGTTGCCAAGAATCGAGTTCCTCCAGGGCGGTGCGCTGCCTTACCCAATCGCTGCTGCGCTCTGCTGGCGGCGCAAGGCCGCTACAAGCGTTAAACAAACCAAGTAACAAGGTGAAGAAAATGACTAAAGTCGACTTCATAGAAACGATTGAGCGGGCCCTTCTTTTGTTAGTGGTAAAAGCTTAAACGATAAAATCATTAAGTAGCGCCAAGTCGCTCCATTGCTTCTCTAATAAGTTCGCTGTCAGGGCGGTCAACCAAGGCGTCTGCCCAAACCTTTCTGGCTTCGTCTCGGCGCCCCATGGTCCAGAGCACTTCGCCAATATGGGAGGCGACTTCGTGATCTGGGAAAGTAACGAACGCTTTGCGAAGATTACTCAACGACTCTTCATACTGTCCCAACTTGTACTGGGCCCAAGCGAGACTGTCGAGTATCGCCGGATCATCCGGTGAAATATCAATGGCCCTTTCAAGTAATTCAAGGGCTTCTTGATAGCGCTCAGTCTGGTCTGCCAGCATATAACCGAGATGGTTCAAGGCTCGCGAGTCGTCTGGTTTCATGAGAATTATTTGGCGCAGGTCGGTTTCTGAGCCAACTCTATCTTTTAATGTGTCGTATATCAGGACGCGCGAAAAGAGCAGGTCGGTGTCGTTTAGATATTTGTTCAGTGCGCTGTCTAGCAGGTCTTTGGCCCTGTCGATATGCCCGTTTTGAACAAGCGCACCAGACTCTATGGTGGTAAGAATAACTTCAAGGCGAGGATTTCCACGTGACCTTTCTAAAATCCACTCGTGAGCCTTGTCCAGCTGACCTAATTGAATCGCTAGGCGTGTCGCCTGCTGCTGCGCTGGTAGAAAATTAGTAGTGCCAATTCGCACATTCTTGTAGTGCCTAATGGCCTCGGTGAATTCCTCCAGCTTTTCGTAACTAAACCCTAAATAATACTCACTCTCGTCAAGGCGCTGATCCTCGGCGACTAAGCGGTCTAATTGCTGGATCGCCTCAGGATAGTCTTCCATCTCCAAATCAAGCAAAGCGATTGAAAATAGAGTCTCCCAATCATTAGGTCTTTGATCCATTAGTATTTTGAATTGGCCTTGAGCCGCTTCAAAATCTTGGTTCTGAATTAATAACCGAGCGTAGCTGAGGCGAAGATCTTGGTCGTCATCGAATCGGCGTACGCCGCTGCGTAGAGTTTTTAAGGCATCACTAGGCAGCTGCATGCTTTGCTGGATTTGAGCGCGAAGTAAGATGTGGTCAGCGGTAAGGTCTTCTAATTTGACGAGAGCGTCGAGTTCTGAAAGTGCCTCCATGTACTGGGTGTTTTGTGCAAGCAGTTGCACTAAAGAGGTCCTAATTGAAAGCTGAGCGGGGTAGGTCTTGACTAGCTGCTGCAGGTTGCCAATTAGTGCCGCTCTGGCTGATAGGCCTAATCCGCTTGTGCGCGATGCCAGTGCGGTGAAATCAAATTCGCCACCTTTCTCTATAACCCGTGACATCTGTGCAAGGGCTTGACGGAAATTGCCAGTTTCTAAAAACTGGAAGCTAAGCATAAGATGAGGTTGCGGATTTTGAGGGTCGACTTCAGCCCACAGCAAGCCAAGTTGCAGCAGGGCGTTAGTATCGCCGTTAACTGACGCAAACTGCACAGCTCTCTCGATAAACTGTAAATCACGTGTTTCCATGGCGAGATCAAAGTAAGTATCGCCAGACTCGATGACCTCTCCGCGCTGAGCGCCTAACTCGCTAATAATGGTTTGATAAAGCTGTTGTTCTGTAAATGTTCCGTACTCCACCTCATCGGATTTTTTAGGTGGCGCTTCAACTGCCGTTTGCAGTGCTGAATTGGCTTGGGTATCGGTGTCAGTATCAATATCGGTGTAGGTATTATCTAAATTAACCGCGCAAGAGCTAAGCGCAGCAGCTGATAATGCAAGTTTGAAGATGTTAATTAGGCGCATTTGTAGTGGTTTCACAATACTTGAAGGTGGAGCCATTGTAGCAGTTTGTCTGACTTGAAACAGGCTGTTGACGCGGCTTTGGCGTTATTTTATTGCAATCGCTAATAGACCTCAATTTGGGCCGATTATCTTCAACGGACTGGCCTTTATTTGGCTCAGGTCGTAGTAGCTATCGATAATCGCGCTGTTGATGGGAACTGGGGGCTATATTTAGTACCATAGCGGGCTTTTTAATCTTTCATCGTCGACATATTGCAATGGCTCTGGTTTTAGTAGGCATCAATCACACTACCGCTAGTATCGCGCTTCGCGAGAAAGTCGCGTTCTCGCCAGAAAATCTTGCTGTGGCGCTGCGGCAGATTTGTGAACTTGAGCCCGTCAATGAAGTGGTCATTGTGTCCACCTGCAACCGAACTGAAATTTACCTAGAATGTTTTGACAAGAACCTGTCTTTAGCTGTCGATGAAAAGTCGCAAAATCGTTGCCTACTCGATTTCCAGCAGTTGGTGACCCAATGGTTATCTGACTTTCATCAGCTAGAGAAGGCAGAGCTCGATGAAAGTTGTTATGTCTTTGCTGTGGATGATGTGGTCAGGCATTTGATGAAGGTATCCTGTGGATTGGATTCCATGGTGCTGGGCGAGCCTCAGATCTTAGGTCAAATCAAGTCGGCTTATGCGGTATCCAAAGATTTAGAGCTAATAGGTCCTGAGTTGGGCCGTGCCTTTCAGGAAGCATTTTCCATTGCAAAACTAGTCCGTACTGATACCGCTATCGGTGAGAACCCAGTTTCGGTAGCTTATGCTGCGGTTACTCTGGCGGAGCGAATTTTTTCTGATTTAGCGAGTCTCAACGTATTGCTTATAGGTGCCGGCCGCACCATCGAGCTAGTCGCAAAACACCTTGCAGATAAGGGGGTCACGAACATGACTGTCGCAAACCGCACGTTGGACAACGCTCTAGAGTTGGCTGCTAAGTTTGCCGGCAAAGGTGTCTTACTTTCAGATATACCAGAACAGCTGGTGAGGGCGGATGTAGTTGTCTCCTCCACAAATAGCCAGTTGCCTTTGCTGGGTAAGGGAGCTGTTGAGAGAGCCCTTAAGCAGCGTCGTCATAAGCCGATGTTGCTGGTTGATCTGGCGGTACCTAGAGACATTGAACAGGAAGTTGGCGAACTCGCTGATGCTTACTTATACAGTATTGACGATATCAGCGAAGTGATAGAAGACGGAGTAAAAAGCCGTGAAGAAGCGGCAGATCAAGCGAAGTCAATTATTGAACGCGGGGTTGAAGAATATCGGAAACAGGTTAAGTCTTTAGATGCAGTGGCGACACTAAGAGCCTTTCGAGACAAAGCCGCTTCCATACGAGAACAAGAACTGCAAAAGGCCTTAAAGGCGCTTGAGAAAGGTGATTCGCCAGAATCTGTTTTAAACAGTCTTGCTCGCGGGATCACCAATAAACTTATTCATTCACCAAGTGTTGTCATGAAGAAAGCCAGCGCAGAAGGTCGTTTGGACGTATTAAAGATAACTCAAGAACTTTATGAATTAGGGTCTAATAAAAGTGATACAAGAGACAAAAGTGATGAAAGCTAGGGTGTCGTAACCAGCCCTCCACTAATGATAAATCAACTCGATAAGAATTCAACTCGATAAGAAAACCTATGAAAGACACAATTAAGAATAAGTTAGAAATGCTGAACGATCGGTTTGATGAATTGGAAGCATTGCTGAGCGATGCTGAAGTGATCGCTGATCAGAACCGGTTTCGCGATTTATCGAAAGAGTATTCTGAGCTAGAAGACGTTGTAAAATCTTATAATCATTATGTTCAAGTAACAGACAATCTTAATGAAGCCATGGAGATGCAGAAAGACGCTGATCCAGATATTCGTGCGATGGCAGATGAGGAAATTCTGAGCTCTAAAGATGAGCTGCAAGAATTAGAGCTGGTTCTGCAAAAGCTTTTGCTGCCTAAAGACAGCAAAGACAGCTGCAATGTATTTCTTGAGATCAGAGCCGGTACCGGTGGTGACGAGGCGGCGATCTTCTCGGGTGATCTTTTTCGGATGTATTCACGGTTTTGTGAAAATCAGCGCTGGAAAATTGAGCTAATCAACGAGCGTCAAGGTGAACACGGCGGCTATAAGGAAATAATAGCAAGAGTGGAAGGTAACAATGTTTACGAAAAATTAAAGTTTGAATCCGGTGCCCACCGGGTTC
>JBLHTH010000152.1:0-8168 GCA_047627195.1 Pseudohongiellaceae bacterium
TTACACATGAGTCATCAAAAAAGTTCAATCTTGGTGTGCCCGGCGACCAGATGACGTTTGCGACCACGCATCTGTCTATGCTCGATCACATCGCAACACACGTTGACGCATTCTATCACGTTGGGCCACAAGGACTTACCGTCGACAAAATGCCGCTTGAGATGTTCATGGGTAAAGCTGTTTGTCTGGATCTGCAGCACATCCCTGATCTGGGCGATATTGACGTCGAGGATCTGGAAAAAGCTGAAGAGAAAGCTGGCGTTAAAATCGATGGCCACATCGTGTTGATGTGTACCGGGCTGCACAAGCGTTACTACCCGGACGTCAAGGTAGTCTGGTCTAATCCTGGGTTGACTGAGGCGGCAACGCATTGGCTAGCCGACCGCAACTCGAAACTACACGGCGTTGAAGGTCCCTCGACGGACAAGCCCTCACACAACGAGTTTCCTAGTCATCGTGTATGCCGTGACCGCGGAATTACACACTACGAGTGGCTCGTGAACCTTGAGGAGTTGATTGGTAAAGGAGAGTTCCAGTTCTATGGCCCGCCGCTCAAAATCGATAATGGCAGCGGCTCACCTGTTCGTGCCTGGGCTGAAGTTAAATAGAAACAGAATTCCCAATTACGGAGTTCTTAATTTTTGTCTTTCGAAAAGGATGCCGCTCAATTAATTTAACAAAAACTAGAGTTTAATTATGAAAAAAGTTGATACAGTATTTTCTACAGTACTTATGCTTGGAATAATGGGTAGTTCTATGTTTGCCCAGGCAGAACAAGTTAATCTTCGTCTGGGTTCTGGTCATCCGGTCGGTCTTCTGGCTTATACGGAAACGGCAAATAATTTTTTTGCACCCGAATTGAAGAAGCGCATCGAGGATAGGACTGATCACAGTGTGCAAATAAGAGAGTTGCATGCGGGTCAGATCGCTAAGGTCACCGAGGTGCTTGAGGCAACCCGCGATGGGCTGCTCGACATCGGTTTCGTCAGTATGGTTTTTGAGCCGTCTTCGCTTTACATGCAAAATTTCCCGTTTTTCCTTCCATTCGGTTCGCCGGACTCTAAGGTAGCGAGTGATGCTGCTCGCGCTACTTATGCTGCACATCCAGAACTTACGGAAATTTTCGAGACAACATTCAATCAGAAAGTGCTTGGGATTAGTTGTCTTTCTAATTATGGCCTAGGTACGACATTTGGTTGGGAAAATGTCTCGGAGCTCAAAGGTCAAAAGATAGCAGGAGCCGGCGTTAACTTGGATTGGCTAGCGGCAGTAGGAACTTCACCCGTAGCCTCTAATCTCAACGAGGCATATCAGTCTATGCAGACAGGGGTATACGATGGCTATATAAGTGCCTCGTCTTGGTGGTCCACATTCAAACTAAATGAGGTGGCGCCTCACTTCACTAGGGCAGACTTCGGTTCGATGCCTACCAATGCTGCGACCGTGAATCTCGATACTTGGAATAGGCTTCCAGATGACGTGAAGGTAATACTTCAGGAGGTCGCGCGTGAGTGGGAAGATGTAACTGCCGACGTCTGTGCGAGAAACGAACGAGAGGGTCTACAAAAGCTGCGAGACTTAAATGTCACTGTAATGGAAATTGACCCGGAGACGCGGAAATCTTGGGGCGAAGCTCTCAAGGACTACCCTAATCGAATGGCAGAGAAAGGCTCCAAAATGGGCCTGCCGGCTCCGGCAGTTATGAAAACTTACATGAGTGAATTGAAGAAGCTTGGGTATGACTTCCCATATATCTATGAGATAAATTGAGTCTGTTTGCTGGGGTCCGAGCCGAAGGGCAGAGGCCCCAATGTCTTCACGTTTAACTACTAATTAAATAGCAGTGATAGAATTATGCTTAAAAATTCTAGTACCTTACCTAGTTGGGTCCAGGCTATTAATGGCGTTTTGGTGCGAATCAATAAGTTTCTCATAATAATCGCAGCGATGGGGTTGGTTATGATCGCATTATTAATAGGCGCGGATGTTCTCGGGCGAGGTCTATTCGGTTCGCCAATCATTGGGGTCGCAGAGATCGCAGCGAATACGCTTATTATCATAGCATTCCTGCAGTTGCCCTACACTGTGCACAATGGCGGCATGTTACGTACTGAAATGATCGACACTTTCGCGCCACGCGTGATCGCGCGCTTAATGTGGTTTATAGGTTACCTTCTCGGTGCGCTTTTTTTCAGTTTGATAGCTGTGGCAGAGTGGGAGCATATGGTCAGTTCTTGGGTCACCGGCGAGTTTGAAGGTCACGTCAGTTTTGCCGTACCTGTTTTCCCGTCGAGACTCGCCATCGTTGGTGGATCCTTGCTCGCAGTACTCACCTATTTGTTACTTGCAGTGCCAGCGGCAATTGCATTGTTTACTGGTAACGAAGAACCGCTAAAAACTATGAATAAATCGGAGCTTTCCAATGGGTAGTCCAGAGTTTGCGGCGATTATCATTGCCATTCTTATGCTGAGTGTCATGCTTGGTATCCCGGTTGTTCTGTCGCTCGGGTTGACTAGCTACTTCGGTCTCGCTTATATGATGGGTAGCTACGACATTGCTGGCTCATTGCTCGCCAACAGTGCCTATGGGGCGATTCGGTCATACGAATTCGCAACAATTCCGCTGTTCGTTCTGATGGGGGAGTTTCTTGCGCGCTCAGGTGCGGCTGGAGACCTTTACAGGCTGATAAACCAAACCTTTAGTCGGCTCCCGGGGCGATTAGCTCTAGCAACTGTTGGGGGCAATGCTGCCTTCGGCGCAGTGACCGGCGTTTCTATAGCTTCGGCTGCAGCTTTTTCGCGTATTGCATATCCAGAAATGATGAAGGCTAATTATGATAAAGGGATCGCTTTAGGATCAATCGCTGGCAGTGCGTCATTAGGTATGTTGCTACCGCCGAGTATCTTATTAATTATTTGGGGTGTCATGGCTGAGGTGTCAATCGGCAAACTCTTTATTGCGGGAGTGATTCCTGGGTTGCTCCTTGCAGCCCTGTTTTTCTTTTTCCTGCTCTTCTACGCGATTTTGAGGCCTAAACTTTTCGGTGTAGGACAGGAAACAACCGAAGCTGAACTAAAAGTGGATATTAGTTCCAAAATTGGTGCTTTTGGAGTAATACTAATGATCTTTGCTGTTTTTGGTGGTATCTGGACAGGGATATTTACTCCGACTGAAGCAGCGGGTGTGGGAGTGCTTGTAGCAGTGATCGTAGGCCTAGCAAAGCGCATGAGTATGCGAGATTTCATAAGGTCAGTTTTCAATGCTGGGATTATTTCGGCTCCGCTATTATTCCTCTTAATCACTGCACAAATGTACTCGCGCCTACTAGCGATGGGTGGCATTGGCGAAATGATCGGTGAACTCTTTCTTGGTGTTGGCGGCCTATATACCATGCTGGCGATCATGGTCGGAGTTTGGTTAGTGCTCGGAATGTTCATAGACAGCACATCTATAATACTACTTACAGTACCGATCTTTGCGCCAATTATTGGAGTTACTGGATTTGAGCCATTGGCGTTTGCAATCATCGGGATTCTTGCCATTGAGGCTGGGCTTCTCACGCCACCGCTAGGTCTTTGTGTCTACACGGTGAAGGGTTGTATTGCCGATCCAGATGCGACACTTGGGCGAATTTTTCGTGGCTCAATCCCGTATTGGATCATCTTGCTGATTATGGTGGTTATTGTCGCTTTGTTCCCGAGTATCGCCACCTGGTTACCGGCAAAAATGATGTAGCACCGAATCGATCAAATTATTATCCAGAGCTAATATAACGGAGGAAAAGAAAATGCCTATTATCGATTTAACTTTGAAGATCGAAGATAACATGCCGGCGCACAAGTTGTTTCAGCGGCCGGTTATTACAGCCCATTTTACACATGAGTCATCAAAAAAGTTCAATCTTGGTGTGCCCGGCGACCAGATGACGTTTGCGACCACGCATCTGTCTATGCTCGATCACATCGCAACACACGTTGACGCATTCTATCACGTTGGGCCACAAGGACTTACCGTCGACAAAATGCCGCTTGAGATGTTCATGGGTAAAGCTGTTTGTCTGGATCTGCAGCACATTCCTGATCTTGGTGATATTGACGTCGATGATTTGGAAAAAGCTGAAGAGAAAGCTGGCGTTAAAATCGATGGCCACATCGTGTTGATGTGTACCGGGCTGCACAAACGTTACTACCCGGATGTCAAAGTAGTCTGGTCCAATCCTGGGTTGACTGAAGCGGCAACGCATTGGCTAGCCGATCGCAACTCGAAACTACACGGCGTTGAAGGTCCCTCGACGGATAAGCCCTCACACAACGAGTTTCCCAGTCATCGTGTATGTCGTGACCGCGGGATTACCCACTACGAGTGGCTCGTGAATCTTGAGGAGTTGATCGGCAAAGGAGAGTTCCAGTTCTATGGCCCGCCGCTCAAAATCGATAATGGCAGCGGCTCACCTGTACGTGCCTGGGCTGAAGTTAAATAATTACTCTGGCCACGGCTTTTCAGCTGAGGTCATTCTCCTGAGGAGGGATTAGTATGGATCAAAGAATTCCAATCACCGTTCTAAGTGGCTTTTTGGGGGCTGGAAAAACCACCTGTCTAAATAGCATACTCGCCGATCCAGATGCTGGAAAAATAGCTGTAATTGTCAATGAGTTTGGCGAAATAGGAATTGACGGCGATTTAATTTTGTCCGCAACAGAAGATATGCTCGAATTAAATAATGGCTGCATTTGCTGTGCCAGCAAGGATGATCTGATCACGACCATCTACGAGCTATTCATGCGAAGAGTTGGGGCACTCGAACCAAAAATAGAATTTGACAAGGTGCTCATTGAAACCACCGGCATTGCTGACCCGACCCCGCTTGCACAGATTTTCTACACTGACATGCAGCTCAATCTGAGTTATCGGCTTGATGCCATAGTTACTATGGTGGATCTTAAGCATGTCACGCAACAGTTGCAGGCTTCAAGCGAAGTGCGCAAACAGCTCGCAATGGCCGATAAAATCATCTTCAACAAGCGCGACTTGGTGGATGATGCGGCTTATGAAGCCGCAGTAGCTGCCGTGAGGCGAATTAATCCAACCTGCCCAAGCGAAACCACGACTAATGCAGAACTTAGAGCATCAACGGTAATGGATTTGAGTCTCTTCGATCCAAACACTAAAGAAAGTGCAGTGGGAGAATGGATAGGAGAGTCTGAGCATATTCACCATGACCATGATCATGACAGCGAGTGCGCACCTGGGTGCGAGAAGCACCGTGGTGATCACGCACATGATGGTATTACGTCAGTTTCTTTTCGAGAAGCAGCTATTTTGGACTACAGCAAAATTGTTGCTGCGCTCGCTGAGTTTACCGAGGAATACGGGGATAATCTTTTTCGAGTCAAGGGTCTTCTCCAATTTAGCAATGATCCGCGACCAGTCATTCTGCAAGCCGTGCAGCAAGTATATAGCCCATTGACCTATGCTGAATCATGGCCTGGCGATGCGCCGGAATCTCGTTTAGTGTTGATAGGCAAAGATCTTCGACGATCCGCAATTTTGGAGCGTCTGTCGTGCTGTAAAGCTGAAGTGAATACCAAACTAGATCGTGGTTTAGGGGCTATTTAGCAGGGACACCCACTCTACGTCAGGTAATCTATTAACTACCACCGATTGAGAATATCATAATGAACAAAGAATTTGATTACATGAGCGCTATAGAGTTAAAAAAACTTATTGCAAGCAAGGAGGTTTCCCCTGTTGAAATAGTTGAGCGCTCGTTGGCTCGCATGGAGGAAATGGAAACTAAACTTAACGCCTTCGTTACTAATACTCCTGAGCTGGCGCTTGATGCCGCTCGCCGCGCCGAGCAGGAAGTCATCATGGGAAAACCGCTTGGTCTTCTGCACGGGTTGCCTCTATCGGTAAAAGATTTAATTCCCGTTAAGGACGTCCGGTTTACTTTTGGCTCGAAGACAGCTGCAGAGAATATTGCACCAATGGATGCTCCAGCGGTGGAGCGGGCCAGAGCGGAGGGAGCCTGTATCATTGGCAAAACTACCACTAGCGAATTCGGCGCCAAGGCAGTGGGCGATTCACCGCTTACTGGGATCACTCGTAATCCTTGGTGTCTTGAGAAAACGCCTGGTGGTTCAAGCGCTGGAGCGGCCGCTAGCGTCGCGGCCGGTGTCAGTCCGCTTGCCCTTGGCACCGATGGTGGTGGATCCATACGCATTCCGGCTTCGATGAATGGTCTTTTCGGTATAAAGGCGCAATTTGGACGGGTTCCTATATTTCCTACCTCCGCAACCCCCACTCTGGCCCACATTGGGCCTTTAACGCGGACCGTAAGAGATTCAGCGCTTCTGCTTCAGGCCATTGCCGGCTATGACCAGCGTGATCCCTTTACAGTGGCTGGCGAAACGCCTGACTTCTTGGCTGCTTGCGACAAACCCATCAAGGGGATGCGTATTGCATGGTCGCCCACCATGGGGTTCGCTAAGCCGCTGCCCGAAGTTTTAGAGATAGCCGAGCGGGCGGCGCTTGCTTTCCAGGACATGGGCTGCACGGTCGAATTAGTCGATTTCGTCATGGACGACCCTGGAGATATGTGGATGGCAGAATTCTATGCTGGAGTGGGTACCAAACTTCAAGGCGTACTTCGCAGCGACCCTGACAAAATCGACACTGCAGTTGCTGAGGTTCTTCGGGGAGCGCTTGACCAATCTATAGAAGATTACTATGGTTTAGTGTTCCGTCGTTATGAGTTTCGAGAGAAGATGCGTAAATTTTTCACTAAGTATGATTTGCTACTCACACCAACAATTCCTGTAGCTGCGCCGGATGTAGGCATTGATGTACCGCCGGAAGTCGCCGGCCGCAACATCGTTTCTTGGGTATACTACACTTACCCCTTTAACTTGACAGGCCAACCAGCTGCTTCGGTGCCCGCCGGATTTACCACGGCTGGACTACCGGTCGGTCTGCAAATGGTAGGAGGAATGCACAGTGAATGCGACATCTTCCGTGCAGCTGCCGCTCTAGAGGAAAAATGTCCATGGGCACAGCACAGGCCAAAAGGAATTTAAGTGTTGCATGAAAAGGCTCTAAAATTGGAAGTGTCTCGGCAAGTTCACAATAGTTTATCAATCTATTTGTAAATAGTATCGCTGGAGACAACTAAATATCGGTAGATTTCGGATATAGATAACCAACTATTAGTCTTTTCATCCATTCCAAACTATCTAGCTAGGTTACAACCTAAATGGCGATTAATTTAAAGCATTAAACTTATTAAAAATAGCAGGGATACTCACCCAACAAGGTATTGAAGATACTAAAAACGATACGCTTAAAGAATTGCGTTGTGCACAGACCGCAATTGCCGCAAAGAGTTTGGACGATGCTAATACGGGTGCTGTGGGTAATGATCTAAGTGCAGCAGGTAAAAAGCTCAGAGAAATCAGCAGTACACCCACCTATCAAAAGCCCTTCAAAAGATTAAGTCGAATTACTCAACAGTTTTCGTGATGACGATGAAATTTATAAAAAGTACTAAGATAATATTACTATCAACTCAAAATCCCAAATTTTAGGCGAGCAAGATCCTAGATCACGAATTCACAATAGAAAGGGTGGTGTTCAGTAAGGAGTTACGCTGTCTTTCGTTGGTAGTAAAATTTTTTATAAAAAAATAAATAGCAGGGACACCCACTCTACGTCAGGCAATCTATTAACCACCACCGATGAAATAGGGCAGGTCACTTGCTGCCGCTATAATGCCGACAAACGTCAAGCTAGTACGCTAATTTTACTTTATAAACAAAAACTTACGCCTACAACCTAAACCATTGTATTAATAGGCCAAGTAATCAATAACAAGCACGCCCATCGGCCAAAAAACTTAAGCCAATCAAGTGATGACAAAAAACCATAAATAAAAGCCTCTACAACCCTCACTATTACTTTGCCTTACAGCAAAAATTTTCTGTAATTACTCATATTGAACGTGAAAATTGCACTAAAAGCTGAATGCAAGTGGGTAACTTAAGCCGTAAAGCTTAGAAAACACAACATAACAAAAACAGCGTAAAATACCTTTTACCCAAACAGATGCTCGGATAAAAAATGGATACAGTAGAACTTAATAAGCTTACAGGCTCAACGATTGGGCATTATC
>JBLHTH010000153.1:0-7914 GCA_047627195.1 Pseudohongiellaceae bacterium
AAGACGCTATGAAAATTCCTAAGCGAATTCAACCCTTAATAGACGAAGGGTTGATTGATGAAGTACTAAGCCGCCTAATGAGCGGAAAAGAAGCCGATGTGTTTGTGGTGCGCTGCAACTCAGAAATCCGCTGCGCCAAAGTTTATAAAGAAGCCGCCAAACGCAGCTTCAAGCAGGCGGTGCTCTACACAGAAGGCCGTAAATCCCGCAATAGTCGCCGCAGCCGCGCGATGGACAAAGGCTCTAAGTTTGGCCGCCAACAGCAAGAAGAAACCTGGCATAACGCAGAGGTAGACGCTCTGAATAAGCTCGCCAGGGCCGGCGTACGGGTTCCTCAGCCCTACGCCTGTGTAGATGGCGTCTTGCTAATGGAATTGGTCACCGACAGCAAAGGTGATGTCGCACCGCGCTTAAGTGAAGTATCTATGTCTGTTAGTGAAGCGCTCGATGGTCACGCAAAAGTCATTGAATCTGTTGTCCTTATGCTTTGTGCGGGCTTAGTACATGGCGACTTGTCTGAATTCAATATTCTGGTGGATGAAAATGGCCCGGTGATAATTGATCTGCCTCAAGCTGTTGATGCTGCCGCCAATAACAACGCGGAATCCATGTTAGAGCGCGATGTTAACAATATCCGCGATTACTATGGCCAGTTTGCACCGGAATTACTCAGCACCCAATTTGCCAAAGAAATTTGGCATCTGTTCGAAGAAGGCGACCTAAAGCCTGAAACTAAGTTGACCGGCCTATTCGCCGCTCCAACCAAAGCTGCCGACGTCGATGGAGTCATGGAAGAGATAGAGTCAGTGAAAGCCGAAGAAGAAAGCCGGCTCGAGCGGATGAAGGAAGCAGAGAACGAACCTTAGTCTGAAACTGCACCGGACATGTCGCGCAATGCGCAATTGCTGACTCTAATCTACGCACTCAGCCAAATTTGGACTTTCTAATGACTTAAGGGATTGGAATGAACCAACTTGTCGCCGTATTCTTTTGTTCCTTTTACCTCTGTCTATCGCTAATCGCACCCGCTGTCGAACTACTTAGCAATTTCCAAAGATGGCAACTTCAATCTGATTGCCCACCAAAGAGAGTTTAGCTCCAGCCAACATGTCAACACTAATCAGCTTGCGATCTGGGTGCAGCAACTAATTTAGGTTGGAGTTGAACCGACTAACATTACTTTAATCGGCTTTTCGCGCGGCCCACAAATTAGCACTGAAGCCTCTTCCCAACTAAACCAGACCCGTTTTAACACTGACTGATGACATTCTGTTTTGACGGTGACTATACGATGAAGTCTCAACTTCAATTTGGTGATCACGTTCTTTCTTTGTACGAGACATCAGATGTAGTTAAATCTTGTAAAACTACGTTGGCGCGCAGCGGTAGTGCTAATCAGCTAGAGAGATCGCAATCTCCACCGGGAAAAAGGACGGTGCTTTTTATACTCCGAGCGCACAATGGGTAGAGTCTTTAAGAGGATGGTTAGCTAGCCTTACTCAAAAATAAGGAGCGCTACAGGTATTAGGATTAGGTAAAGTCTATCGTGCTTTGAACAGTGTAAGTGATAACCGAGAAAATTAGCCGAACATGCTAACCCGCATTTCAGATCAAAGCCTTACTCACTAAAATCAAAAACAAATTATTGAGCACCCTCTTGTTGTTACTTGTAAACCCCAAGAAACTCTTCTATGTCAGTCTTTACTATGTGCTTTTGACTGGCACGTAAATACTAATTAGCGAGCTAGGCTTGTTCCATAAAAAGCGATGATCATACTGTTCGTAGTGGATAGTAGTTCTATTTTCATCAATATTTAAATCTGATTCAGGGATAATTTTTTTGTAAATGTTGTTTACCGTAGATTTTAGTAGTCCCATATCTCCCCTATGCTCGAAGCACATGTACTCACCTACTTTTAACTCATCTTCGGAAAATCCTGCCACCTCTAAATTTTTTGGTATTGCAGTCAAATAAAAATATTGATCATCAACTTTTTTCGTAATACCAAATTTTAACCAATTACCGGAAAATTTTACTTGGCGGATTTTAAGCTCATGATTAAAGCGCTTCCAATGATTAGCAATTATTTTATGATTCTCATTTAGAGATTTGGTCAGCTCTACCTCCAACCCAATCACTTTGCAGCCCTTCGTTGTTATTATTTTATAGCTCATGAAATAGACCATGAAATAGTTTTTAATATAGCTGCATTGAGCGCCCAATTAGACTGGGCAAACATGTGAAAGAAAGAGGATAGCACATCAATTCTAAGCGTATGCGCCGGGGAACTTGGCACATATACTGCGATGCAACCTGTGCCTGTAGCTATACCTGCATCGCGACTGAGTATTTTTATTGCTCACCAACGTCAATCTTAGCAACTCAAGACTACCAAGGTCACCTAATTGAGATTCAACATCAATGGAGTTCAAAAGCCAAAGCTAAAATTCTATCGGCAGCCTCTGCTGAAGGCAGAAAAGCGATTTTTAACATTACTATTCGGCATGTGTCAGGTGCTGAATTTCAATTGTTCACCGCAGTGTACGCAGCAGCGTAAAACTAGATAGACGAAAACGACCATCAGGTGCCGGATAATTACGCTGGTATCTAGCTAGCTAAGCTTTGAATGAATAAAGTCTCGAATATGACCCAAGGCATCGTTTGCCTCTGGCAAATCGGGACCAAAGCCTTGAAACACGTGAACCATAGTCGGCCAAATTTGCAGAGTGATATCACCATTCTGACTGATCGCTTTGTTTGCATAACGAAGGCTGTCATTAAATAGCATTTCGTCTTTGCTCACCTGCACAAGCGTTGGCGGCAAATTCGACAGATCCCCAAGCAAGGGTGAGATTTCTGGATCATTCACAGGCCTACCCGCTCCGTTACTCATAATCGACCGCAAGAAAAACCTCGGCATTTTTACTATTTTACCCATGGCTGGCCCAAGAAACGGATCCGACTTGATATTAGTAATCAGGCTTGGACTGGAAAAGGTTGAATCTGTTACGGGAGCCAAGGCTATAGCGCCGTCAGCTTGTCGCAATCCGTTGTCCCTTGCCCAAGCGATCAAGGCAAGAGTTAAATTACCCCCGGCTGAGTCACCTGCAACAAATAGATGTTTTACCGGCGACTGTTCTTTAGGGCCATTATTAAGAATCCAGTTATAGGCAATGCGGCAATCTTCGTGGCAATTGATAGTTTTGAATTCCGGCTGCATACGGTAAGCAATCGACAGTACAGAAACCCCAGCTAAGCGCGAGAGCTCAGAAGCGATGTAGCGATGGCTTTTTGGACTACCAACTAGAAATGCCCCGCCATGAATATACAAAAGGCGCTGATCTGCGTTAGCACCTTCGGCGAGAACCCATTCTGCACTAACGCCGCCGGCATCAACGGGGATGATTTGCGAATCGACCGGCTGGGCAAAAAAATCATCCATCTGCTGCCTACGTACCTTGATGTTGGTTGTCGACTTAGCGGTAAATACCCTTAGCTTATTCACCACATTTAGGTGTTGAGAACTAATCTCACTGGCAGGTTTCATTAGAGGTGGCACTGGCTGATCATATTGACTGTGATCTTCCGATCGATGCCTAAAATTGAGCAAAACTAAAACAAGCAATACGGCGGATAAAAAAACTATCCCGGTGAAGGCTAATATCGACATAATCTCTCCTAAAGGTCATTAGATAACATACACTGTCGAGCTAATTGGTGCAAAAAAGCTATCGCGATAGCTAGGTCACAACGCTTGACAATTGGGAGTGTTAGCACTCTTGCTTAATCGGGTTTATTAGAAATTTATAAAGGTGGAATACTTAACCTTACCGTTACAAACTCACTTATAGTGTAAGCCACGTTGCTGCGATTAAACTTACAAGCTATTGCTAATATAAAGCATTTTTAGATTAGCGTTTGCTTGTGCTTTAAATGCTCTCATACCGCTATCGCTCGCTTTTGCATAAACCGTAAATTCGAGTGCCCAATACCCTCGTGGGGCACTTTATCACTCAGAAACTTAAGGACCAAGCATGAATACAGATCAGTTGGAGTACGTGGGCTTTTGGGCAAGATTCGGTGCAACGCTAATTGATTCACTCTTGATCGTTGCTATCACATTGCCTTTGTTGTTTTTTGTATACGGTAGTAGCTATTTTTTATCCGAGGCATCGATAAAAGGCCCCGCCGACTTCTTAATATCCTATGTCTTACCAGCTATCGCCATCATAGTTTTTTGGCACTTAAAGCAGGCTACACCCGGTAAAATGCTTATAGGGGCAAAGATTGTAGATGCAAAAACTGGCTCAACGCCTGCTAGCGGTAAACTGGTTATTCGTTACTTTGCCTATATCATATCTTTGATCCCGCTTGGTCTAGGTTATTTTTGGATAGCTTTCGACGCAAGGAAACAGGCGTGGCACGATAAACTAGCGGGCACTGTCGTAGTTAGAAGTAAAGACAAGAGCGTCCAAAAGTTGAATTCGATTGAATACGGAAGGAGTATTGACAGCCTAAAAAAGTTTGGCAGTTAAGTTAATAAATCTTTCGGGTTCTCTTATACGTGCCCGCCTAACTCTAGATCAAAAAAGACAATCTTCTTACGATAGCGTCTACCATTAAAAGTCTGAGTGGAGACTAAGCTTATCTAAAAATACAGCCGCCCAAATGTCTCCAGTTTTTGACATATTGACTCGATGTTACCAATATTCACTTTTCGAGCAGCTGAATGTTTGCACTCTCTTTTAAAATGCCAAGACTGCCGAGGGCTCGCGCTTCATTCAGAGATCGTTCTTAAGCGAATTATTTTTCTATATTTTACAACAACCTAGCCGTCCAATATGACAATCTATTAACAATGCTCGGGCCTTTTTTGTAAATCTCTGAGCTATACCGTTTATCTTGGATTATTGTAAACCTATCATTTCTTAAAAATTATTTATTGCGACTGGTAAATCCATAAAGTCACCCTGTTACGTATAACGATTAGGAATCAAAGAAGTGCGAAAACTTCTTCAGATTTTCATACGTTAGAGGCCCTCAGCCGGATTTACCCACCGGGTGAGACTAGTGCCTTCTGTCTTTTAAAAAAATTTTCATCTCTTCAAGGAGAACAAAATGGAAATAACTGCGGGCCAATATGAACTGGTTTACAACTTCTTTTCCTTCACAATAGCAACGATGGCAGCCGCTACAATCTTTTTCTGGCTTAGCCGATCTCAGGTCTCTTCAGCATATCGAACAGCACTAACCATCACCGGTTTAGTCACATTCATAGCCCTTTATCATTACGTACGTATTCTAGACAGTTGGGCTGATGCTTATACTCTCGTTGATGGCGTACTGACCCAAACAGGGGTTGCGTTCAATGATGCCTACAGATACGTAGACTGGCTGCTGACCGTTCCATTACTCCTTGTCGAGCTAATCTTAGTCATGAAGTTAAGTCGATCTGAGTCAACCTCTAAAAGCGCACGACTTGGTGCGCTAGCCGCGATAATGATTGTTCTAGGCTATCCCGGTGAAGTCGCCGGGGATATTGGAACACGCTGGATATGGTGGAGCGCTGCCATGCTGCCTTTCTTGTGGATTGTATACGAGCTGTTTGTTGGCTTGAAGGATTCCATTACAGCGCAGCCGGCGGAAGTTCGCGGTCTGGTTAATACAGCGCGATGGTTGGTGCTTATCAGCTGGTCCTTCTACCCGGTTGTTTATGTCTTTCCAATGATTGGTTTGTCCGGCGGAACAGCTTCTGTCGCAGTGCAAATTGGTTATACGATTGCCGACATAGTTTCTAAGGCTGTCTTCGGCGTAGTCATCTACACCATAGCGGTACGCAAGTCCGAAGCGGATGCCGAGGCAGGTGCAGTTGGTGTGACAAGCACGACATAACTACTTCGAACATCAATGTATAACTAAGGAGAGGGGCCGCTGCGCGGTCCCTCCATAGGTTCAAAAATGCAGTCGATGAAAAATAATATTTCGAAATTCACCAGCGCTAGCAGAGACCAGTTGGATGAAGTTAATCGGATCCTTCGAGCTGCCACAGTCGAGCCACTCGATGAGAACACTGTTCTCCGAGCTGCTTTAGATCACCACCTTCTTCAGAATGGATCCCAATCCAGAGCGCAGCTCACTTTGAGCGCCGCCAAGGCCCTGGGACTCTCTCACAACAACCAAGTTCATCTCGCCGCTGCGGTCGAATGCCTGCACAACGCATCCCTAGTTCAAGATGATCTGCAAGATGAAGACACTCTCAGACGAGGCCAGGAGTCAGTCTGGTCCCGGTTCGGAGCCAATGTTGCGATTAACCTTACCGACCTCATGATCGCTACTTCCTTTGTTTTACTTGCCCAAATAGATAAACAAAACTGCCTGCCTGCACTACTCACTCGCATGCAGAGGGCCATTGCATTGACTTTACAAGGCCAAAGCCGCGACCTTTGCGACGGGGGCACTACAAGGGTTATTAAAACTTCTCTGGCAGTAGCTGAATCCAAGTCCGGCCCCCTCTTCGCTCTCTGTCTTGAATTGCCTTTAGTGACGGCAGGTAAGTTTTCCTCATTACACACAGCACAGCAGACCGGCAATTTTTTCGGCGCAGGCTATCAGGTTCTAGATGATATTCACGACGCTGAAAATGATCAGGCTACAGAAAACAGCGCCAATGTAGTTGTTGTTTTTAGCGAAGTGTTGTCTGCCAAAGATGCTTACATTGAGGCTCAAGCTATCGCGCGTCATTACCTACTTAGAGCTCAACAGCTGGCCGAGTCTCTACCAAATAACTGTGCTGCCTTACTAATACAATACTGCGGCATGCTTACTCAACAGCTAGAGGAATCAGAGCAATGAACCGTGCTATCGTCATTGGCGGCGGCTTTGGCGGAATCGCCGGCGCACTGCGTTTACGCGCTAAAGGATATGAGGTATCAATAATTGATCGTTGCCCGAAACTTGGCGGTCGTGCTCAAGTGTTCGAACGTGAGGGCTTTCGTTTTGACGCCGGTCCAACTGTACTAACCGCCCCTTTCCTGTTTGACGAATTGTTTCAGCTGTTTGATCGCCGCCGTGAAGACTACGTTGATTTTGTACCGGTGAATCCTTGGTATCGATTCCAGTTTCCTGACGGGGAAACTTTCGACTACGGCGGCACTCTTGAGGACACGCTTGCGGAAATCGAACGCTTCAATCACGCAGACAAAAAAGGTTATCAAGCTTTAGTAAAACAGTCTGAACGTATTTTTGACGTCGGCTTCACCAAACTAGCCGATCAGCCCTTTCACTCTTTTACTACCATGCTTAAACAAATTCCTAGCTTGCTTAGGCTCAAGTGCTACCGCACGGTCTGGCAGTTGGTGAAGGCCCATATAAAAGACCCCAGGCTACGCCAAGCGTTTTCTGTGCAGCCCCTTCTGGTAGGCGGCAGTCCATTTGACACGACGAGTATTTATGGGCTCATTCACTTTCTCGAACGCCGCTGGGGAATCCATTTCGCTATGGGTGGCACAGGAGCCTTAGTGGATGGGCTGCAGAAATTAATGCAAGAAAACAACATTGAGATTCAGCTGAATACCACAGTCAAACGAATTGTGGTTGAGGATAAACGAGCTACAGGTGTCGAGTTGGAGTCCGGAGAAATATTATCTGCTGATGTCGTAGTCTCTAATGTCGACCCAGTGCATTTGTATCGTCACATGTTAGATAAAGACCATCAGGCTATGAGCGCGCGACTTAAGCAGCGACATGCTCGCTTGTCCATGGGATTGTTTGTGCTGTTTTTTGGTACCGACAAGCAATACCCTGATGTGGCCCATCACACTATTTGGCTTGGTCGCCGTTACCAAGAACTGCTAAAGGACATTTTTCACGGTAGCGAACTTCCTGAGGACTTCTCTCTTTATTTACACCGCCCT
>JBLHTH010000154.1:0-7728 GCA_047627195.1 Pseudohongiellaceae bacterium
CACCGCCCGAAAAACGCATCAGCAGAGCCGGAAGACGTCCCGGCGCAACTGTATAGGTTCTCATTTCATAGACTTTTTGATCATCCGCATGAACTAGGGGATTTGGTTGCAGCACAGCGTTTGCTATCAGCACTAAACAAAAAGTTCCCACTATAACTGCTATTCTTTTAGCTAGTTTAATTTTCATACTTTTCTCTCATTTATTATAAATTGTGCCCGAAGACTAAAGTAGATATCCAGTGAGGAACAGAATTAATTGCAACTCGTGCATATTTTCATTTTGTTAAATTCTCTGAGCTGCTTCTAAGGCCTCCACAAACTGTAATCGCTTGTCCTAATGTGGATTGCTTCTTTGCCTCTTTTAATCCTTTTTCTTTAGCTCTTCAGCCTCAAGCTTGTCCTGAGTTCTATCTTCGAAATCAGATGCACTGTGCCGCTCACGTAGTTGCTCCTCTAAAGGTCCCCAAGCACGATTGACTATCCTTCCTCTCTTAACCGCCTCTCGCTCGGCGATTTCATCTGCCCATCGACCCAAATTGCTATACGACTTTGTGTCGAGAAACTCGGCCGCATCGTATACAGCACCGGTATAAACAGCCCCATACCACGGCCAAATTGCGATATCGGCAATAGAATACTCATCCCCGCACATATAGCGATTATCGGCCAAGTGACGATCCAGCACATCTAGCTGACGCTTTACTTCCATGGCAAAGCGATCAATACAATATTCTATTTTTGTAGGCGCGTAGGCATAGAAATGACCAAAGCCTCCACCGAGATAAGGCGCACTGCCCATCTGCCAAAATAGCCACGACATACATTCTGCCCGCCGCACAGGGTCACTTGGAATTAACACCCCAAACTTTTCAGCTAAATGGAGCAATATGGCACCCGACTCAAATAGACGAACGGGAGTTGACGTGCTGTTGTCAATAAGCGCTGGTATTTTTGAATTTGGGTTTGCTTCGACAAAACCACTACCAAACTGATCTCCTTCGGAGATGTTGATTAAATAAGCATCGTACTGTGCCCCTTCAAAACCAAGCGCTAACAACTCTTCCAGCATTACGGTTACTTTGACTCCATTTGGAGTTGCCAAAGAATGTAACTGCAGCGGATGCTCGCCCGCGGGGAGTTCTTTGTCATGAGTAGCTCCAGCGGTGGGCCGGTTTATTTTTGAAAAAGCACCACCGTTTTCAGAGTCCCATTTCCAAACTTTTGGGGGTACGTAAGAAGGTGAATCTGCCATCTAATTCTCCCTGCATTTCAGCAGCTTCTGCAATTTTGAATAGTAAGAAATAAGGGCCTACTAGAAATGGCCGCAAACCGTCAACTTTATATGAACATCTATAGACGGTTGGGGAGCTTAACCTATGTAGTAATTCTTGCAAGCAGCTATCCGTATTGCCAATTCCTATTAGCCATACCTATTGGCAATAGCCACTAGACACCCCCGCGCACTTAACCACCTCTTTGACGAGTATCACCGCAAATTTTGCTCTTGGATATATTCTACATGCTGTTAGCCGCTGTAGATCTTTCGGACATCGCGACACAATGACAGCAATTCCCTCTATTAGCAGGAGCTTGAATTTGATCCAGGCTACTCTCTATGGGCGGGCTCTATTCTGGAAACGAGGATTTACGTACTGGTCGGCAAGGTTGCCGGCGAGGCGGGCTATCTTGCGTTTTTCATTTTGAACGGCGTCCATAATTGCTGGCATAACAACTTTACCGTTCTGCGACCTGTCATCGGGCTACCCTGTGAGTGCCGGCGAAGCTGTCTACGTAAAAGAGGTTTCAATACACCTCAGCTATCACGGTGGATTGCATTATTGGGAAACCTAACGGCATAGTTTGCCCCGGCAACAATCACTAAAGGCTTCTCGGGTTATCTGGGGGTATTTATTGACCTACCTGATAAGCCAGTAATAATAGGCTTGCTGTTTTTACTTTTCATTGCCGCTATTTCAAGCACTGCCGAGTCGGTTTCAATTGCGGAGTTCGTCACTATCGCCGAAGTAGGCTGACTATTTATTGATTATCTACGTTAAAGACCTCGCCGTGGAATGGTTTCCAGAAAGCTTCTCAGAACACATTTCAATCTTTGAGTTCAGCTCCCGGATCGGAGTAATTGGCGGGTCTTTGCTAGCGTTCTAAACCTATGTCAGAATCGAAGATATGGTTAATCTCTCCGAGGAAATCAAAACACCCAGACGTATCATGCCAGTTGCAATTATTACCACCCTTGGAATAGCCACCGCTACTTACTTAATACTAGCCGTCGATTCCTTACTCATACTGTCGCAGCGCAACTTCAAGTTCCAGAGGCTCTATTGATGGATACTTATCGTACTGTTACCAACACGAACCCGTGGCTCATCTCAATTATGAGCCTTTTTGCCGCCGTCCATGGCGCATTAATACAAATAATTATGGGCTCTAGAGATTGCTAAGGTATAGCAAAGCAGGAGCCAGTGTCGCCTATCCTAGGCCAAATAAATTCTAGGACTCAATCACCGGCTCAGGCAACTGTCGTGATAACGGCGATGATTTTCGTCAACCCGCTACGACTCCCTATTGAAATCCTTGCTAAAACCACAAGCTATTTCCAGCTAGTACTTTCTTGTCTGGAAAATCTCAGTTTAGTCAGAATGAAAAGAGAAGAAAGCTCCGATCTTGCGTTTACGGTTCCAAGCATTTTTGAAATTGCTGAATTCACTGCGCGCCTTTTGCTTCCAGCATGCAAACTTTACTGCTGCTGCCGGCCGCTTGGTCCGTTCCAGCTTCGCCAAACCATCAGGCTTATAGTTTCTCGTTCATAATTTTTGCGACCTATATTCTGGCTCATTCTTGATTTCAATCGCAGAAGAATATTTTTCTAATTTGTAAGATAGTTGTAGCGATTGATGTTTTAGAACGCGCTGCCCATATCTTCAAAAAAGGAGGAAAAAAGGAAAAAAGAGGGGAAGTATAAAAACCTCTCTAAAAACTCAATATAGTTGATGCTGAATATGACCATTCAGGTGAGGCACCCTTGGAAGTACAAAAAAAATGCTTCTTGTAACGAGCAAGAAAGCCACAACTCGGCGGTATACTGTGCTGCCTTTCAAAAGTAGCCCCATCATTATTTTCTCAGTCTCAATTGCAATCAAATATAGGGGAGACAGGAGCGTTGTGATCAGGCAGCCAAAAAAATTGATGTCTTAGCACTATAAGATCCAAACTGTTGGCGTAGGCTATCTTAAATGGTGGCACCGTTTTGATTTCGGGCTACTGAAATTGGTGCCGGCGTTGGAGATTGGAAATTTATAGTCAAACCGACTAGGCTATTCACTTAACTATTTTACTTAGCAGTTGAACACACTTAAGCTGTGCTCAACTCTCCTCTACTTGAATTCATTTCTGGACCGTTCATGAAACCTTGCCTCCCCACTATTTTCTTGGCTTTGACACTCTTACAAGGCTGCACAAGCAATCCGCCCTTAGACCCGGTAACCGCTATTTCCAGTGGCGAACTAACTGCCCTGCAAGCGCTTTATGATGTAAAGCATTACCGACTCGAGATTGAAGTCATTCCCAAGCAAAAAACCATCATCGGTAATGTCGGCATGACGGCGCTTGCTTTAGGGGAGCTAACGCAGATTGAACTGGATTTCGACCCCCGCTTTAAGATTGCAATGGTCACGGTAAACGAAAAAAAAGCGGAATTTCACTCGGCTAACGGCAAGTTGTTAATCACCACAGCTCCGCTGTTAAGTGGTGCTGAGTTCACAACCCTGGTCTCCTATGAAGGCAAGCCCTACGAAGCTGAAAACCCGCCCTGGGACGGGGGCTTTGTTTGGAATAAAACTGAAGATGACCAACATTGGATTGCTACCGCTGTGCAAGGCCGAGGCTGCGATTTATATTGGCCGTGCAAAGATCATATCTCTGACAAACCTGAACGTGGCGCAGATATGCTCATCACCGTGCCGGATAATTTGGTCGCAGTAATGAACGGCGTTCTGATTTCCGAAGAGTCAACAGATAATAAGACTCGCTACCACTGGCAAACCAAAAATCCAATTTCTGCCTATCACTTAGCAATAAATATTGGTCCATTTAAAACATATCAATTGCAGCGCCAAAGTCTGATCGGCCAAGGCGATATCGCGCCCTCTACTTATCCCATTGTTTTTTATCACATCACCGACGACTTAGAGAAAATCGAAAATCTAATCAGTAACGATTTTTTATCTCAGCTGGATTTTTACGAAAGAACTCTTGGCCCCTATCCTTGGGGTAATGAGAAAGTAGGCATTGTTGAGATACCTTACCTAGGAATGGAGCACCAGACCATGAACGGGTACGGCAATAAATTCCGCAAAGACGCAGAAGGATTTGACTGGCTTATGCAACATGAGTTTGCCCACGAGTGGTTTGGCAATCTGATGACCCAAGAGGCTAGCCGTGACTTTTGGCTACACGAAGGTTTTGCTAACTACATGCAGCCAGTCTACGCTCAAGATGTCATCGGCGACGCTGGATTTTGGAGCAAGATGTGGAGAAACTACAATGCCATTGCAAGCTGTAAACCTGTCGTTCCTAATGAATCTGTGTCCATGGACTATTTTGATTCAAACGACCCTTACTTTAAAGGCAGTTGGACTTTACACACATTACGCTGGATGATGGGAGAGGATAAATTCTGGAATTCAGTTCGCAAACTTATTTACGACACATCGGACCCTTGGTCGCTGACGTACCCGATCACACCAACCAAGCGTAGCAGTGAAGATTTCGTCACCATTTCTAGCGAGGAATTTGGAGAGGACTTAACTTGGTTTTTTGATGCGTATCTATACTCAAAAGATATTCCGACATTGGAAGTTGATCGCAGCGGTAACGAACTACGGCTATCTTTTGTTAACTTACCAAAGCTAGTTTTAGACATACCTGTGATGGTAATTGAAAGTGATAGCCGCAATGGTAGTAGCTCCGATAGTAGCGTCACGACAATTGCAGTTCGAAGCGATGGCTCAAGCCATAACGTTCCAAGCAACGCACGAATTCAAATTGACCCGGAAGTAAAAATATTCAGAGAATTTGGTACGGCCCAGCGCTGTCAGATAGGTCAATGAAAAAGTATTTTGCAATGATATTGATGAGCCTTGGGTCAATAAAAGTTCAGCCTTTTATTTTTCTACCACCTAACTCCAAAAACTAAATTCAATAACTTAACCCCAATAAACTAAGTGCACAAGATATGAAACTGCGAATTAAATCTTTACTATCTATTGCCGCGGCAATCCTAACCACAGCCATCATAGTGAGCAGCTGTATCTCATTTGAGGTTGACCCAATCACCATTGTCGACAGTAATGGAAACGCTGCTATTGAGCAGACAGTGCAGCTTGATAAAACCGCCTTGCACTATTTGGAAAGCGGCAATAGCGCTGGCACCGCCTTGGTGTTCATTCACGGCACCCCAGGAAGCATGGGCTTTTTCTCGGGATACATCACCGACCCGCGGTTGGCGCAAACGCGAAACATTACTATTGATCGGCCTGGCTGGGGGAAGTCGACTGTCGAGGGCCCTTTTGATCCTACCTTAACTTTTCAATCTGCAGCGCTAGGTGACTGGCTCTGCGACATAAAACAGGCATCCCCGAACAATAAACTAGTAGTTGTTGCTCACTCTTACGGAGCAACACTAACTCCTAAACTCGCTATGGACCACCCACAATGTATCTCGGCTGCACTGCTGCTGGCCGGTGGCGCCGACCCGAAGCTTACCGCTCCGCGCTGGTATAACAATTTGACCCATTATCCGCCCGTATCTTGGCTCGCTAGTCTTTCCAGCATGGGACTAAAGCGTTCTAACAATGAAATGATGACCGTGAAATCTGAATTAGAGAAAATTCAGTTAGATTGGCAAAAACTTAAGCTGCCAATCACTGTTATTCAGGGTGAAGAAGACGGTTTGGTCCATCCTGACAACGCCGACTTTATAGAAACCCAGCTTGCTCACATTCCCGCAAAGGTCATTCGCGTCGAGGGGGCCGGCCATGTCCTTCGAGAAAGCCACCGGAATTTGATAATGGAAGAAATTCTCAACCTGCTTTAGAACGCGTCAAGCGGCACGCTTACAAGAAGCTAACGCTGCCTGTCATTTCGAATTCTCTCGCAGCGCGTAGCAGCAGTCTCATGGACAATACCGTGGGGAAATCTTATTCTGTATTTTCCTTTTCCCTAATAAGTGACAAAAAGATCACCAGCCGATGCCTATGAATATTCTAAACACCGTTTTAACCAATGCCACGTTTGCGCCTTTCGTGAAAACCAAACTGATTCTTAGTTTGGCCTTACTCTACTGCCCATCGCTTTTAGTTTTTGGCGCTGACGGTCTTGCGATGACGCAATGGCCCAATTACGGCAATACACTGCAATCCACAAAGTATTCTCCTCTTCAACAAATTGACGCAAGCAATGTGAGCGAGCTTGAGATTGCCTGGATGTGGGACACGCCAGACAACGAGATTTTTGAACGTGATAGCCGGGCGACAGCCGGTGAATATAAAGTCACTCCCATTATGGTCAATGGTATTTTGTACGTAAGCACATCCCTTGGTGTGGTTGCTGCTATCGATGCAAAGTCTGGTGAGCAGCTATGGCACTTTGATACTGAGTCTTGGGCACATGGCAGACATCCAAACTTCAACAATAATCACCGCGGCGTGAGCTACTGGAACAATGGCGATCAAGGGCGAATTCTAATGCCTGCCAACGATGGGGTTTTTTGGTCTCTGGATGCCGACACCGGATTGCCAGACCCACAGTTTGGGGACGGCGGCAGCATCGATCTAAAAAAAGGACTTGGCCGTGACTTTGACGATAGCGTGTATGGCGTCGTGTCTGCACCGCTGGTTATAAACGATATTGTTGTAGTTGGCTCTTCCATTAGTGATGGCCCACGAAATTACGACGACGCGCCTCCTGGCCATGTTCGCGCATTTTCGCTACCAAGCGGCGAGTTGAAATGGCAGTTCAACACCATTCCCCAGGCTGGCGAATATGGCGTGGAAAGCTGGGAAGACGACTCTTGGGAATATTCTGGCGCTACCAACGTGTGGACGTTAATGAGCGCCGACCCAGAGTTAGGTTATATCTACATGCCAACCGGCACCCCTACCAACGATTGGTATGGAGGTCACCGGCTCGGCGACAATCTTTTTGCCGAAAGCCTAATTTGCATCGACGCGATGACCGGAGAGCGAGTTTGGCATTTTCAAATGGTTCACCATGGTATTTGGGATTACGATTTGCCTGCCGCACCTGTGCTCGCTGATATAGAGGTGGATGGCAAAATTATTAAGGCTGTAGCTCAAACTTCCAAGCAAGGCTATGTCTATGTATTTGACCGCGAGAACGGCGAGCCTGTTTGGCCTATCGTAGAGCGCGCGGTGCCGGCTTCTTCTGTTCCTGGCGAGCGACTCTCCCCCACTCAGCCTATTCCAACCAAGCCAGCTCCGTTTGAAGCACAAGGTATCGGTGACGCAACCTTGATCGATTTCACCGCAGACCTGCGAGCAGAGGCCTTAGATATTATTAGCGATCTTGATTATGGCCCACTATTCACGCCTTTAAGCGAGAGGGGCACCATAATTTTTCCTGGCTACAGTGGCGGTGGAAACTGGTCTGGTGGCGCGCTGGACCCTGAGACCAATATCTTGTATCTCTCCT
>JBLHTH010000155.1:0-7655 GCA_047627195.1 Pseudohongiellaceae bacterium
TAGGGGTAGGCCAGCCGACTGTCAGTCGGCGTATTAAGGCGCTAGAAGCACGACTGCAGCAGCAATTATTTATTCGTGGCAAACATGGAGCAACAGCTACGGCCGCCGCTAATGACCTTCAAGTCGCGGCTCGGCAGATGGCAAAATGGGCCGCCGAGTTCCAGCGTATTGCCAATGGCGCCGAAGACAAATTATCAGGTGTCGTTAAAATTGCAGCTCCGCCAGGAGTTGCGGTGGAGCAGATAGCACCTTTTGCAGCGATTCTGCGCAAGCTTGAACCCAACCTACGCTTGGAGATCTTGTCAGCTGTTGACCATGTGGACTTGACCCGCGGAACTGCCGACATTGCGATTCGAACAAACTACCCCAAAGAGCCCGGGCTTGAATGCTTGTATGAATCCCAGACTCAACCCAAGGTCTATGGCGCCAAGTCCTACGTTGCCGCGTTACATCAACCCTGCGCGTGGGAGGATCTCGATTGGATAAGCTGGGCAGGTCAATATAGTTCGCTTAGTCCAAGGTCTATGTTGGAAAAAGCCATTCCGGATTTCACGCCAATATTCACCAGTGATGATTTCTTAGTTCAGAAAGCTGCAGCAATCGCCGGGCTAGGCGCGATGATTATGGGCGAGTCGAAAACACTTGGAGAATCAGAATTAGTTGAAATAGATGTCGGCGTTAAATTGCCCCCTGTAAGTTTTTATTTGGTCTGCGCTAAATCAATGAGCCATATGCGTAAAATTCAGGCAGTCTCCCAACATCTAATCAGATTCTTAGTAAACGCCCGTTAAACTGAGTTTTAATCTACTCTCTCTAACTCTTAGCTTGTTAGACTTATCCTTCGGCGCTAAAGTGCCTGCTTAACCGCGATTACTTTCTAATACTGATAATGTAAAAACATGCGAAAACTTAAAGACGTGTCCTTACTAAAATGTGAGAACTATATTGATGGCAGCTGGACAGCGGCCGCCACAAAATTTGATGTGATTAATCCAGCCAACGGCGACGTGATAGCCAGCGTCGCCAATGGAGATGCGGCGGATGCCGAAAAAGCAGTACAAGCGGCTCATGTGGCATTTAAAACTTGGAGCAAAAAAACCGCCAAGCAGCGTTCGACCCTGCTGCGAAAGTGGCACGACCTTATCTTAGATAATGCCGACGACCTTGGCGCGCTGATGACAGCAGAGCAGGGCAAACCTTTAGCCGAAGCTATTGGCGAAGTAAAATACGGCGCAAGCTTTATTGAATACTACGCCGAGGAATGTAAACGGGTAAATGGCGCGACTATTCCGACAGTTGCCAACGACAGACGCCTGCTCACTTACAAACAGGCCATTGGCGTAGTGGGATGCATTACACCGTGGAATTTTCCCAATGCCATGATTACGCGAAAAGCGGCTCCGGCCATGGCTGCGGGCTGCACAGTTGTCATTAAACCCGATTCTGGCACTCCCCTTTCGGCACTGGCTTTATGCGAGCTCGCCGAAAGAGCAGGCATACCCGCCGGAGTTTTCAACATAGTTGTGGGAGAAAACTCATCAGCAATCGGCAAAGTGCTTACCCAGCATAAAAATATCGCTAAATTCACGTTTACCGGCTCAACAAAGGTCGGAAAAATACTCATGGCTCAATGTGCTAGCACAGTTAAAAAAGTCTCGCTGGAACTTGGCGGAAACGCGCCTTTCATCGTATTTGATGATGCTGATTTGGACAGCGCAGTCTCCCACTGCGTTGCAACAAAATTTCGCAACTGCGGCCAAACCTGCGTCTGCACCAATAGAATTTTTGTCCACAGTAAAGTCGCTGCCTTATTTATAGAAAAACTCGAAAAAGAAATCGCCGGATTAAAAGTAGCGGACGGCTTTGAAGAAGGGGCTGTTATCGGTCCAATGATTAATAAACAAGCTGTCGAGAAAATGGATGTGTTGTTAGCCGACGCTAGAGACAAAGGCGCGAAAGTTGTCATCGGCGGCAAGCAGCATGAGCTCGGCGGCTGTTTTTATCAACCCACATTACTGCTAAATATTAATGATAAGATGAGATTGGCCAACGAAGAAATTTTTGGCCCGATCGCTACTGTGCAGCAATTTGAAACAGAAGACGAGGTTGTCGCTAAAGCCAACGACACCGACTATGGCTTGGCGGCTTATTTCTTTACTCGCGACATTGGCAGAGTGATGCGCGTTTCAGAAAACTTGGAGTACGGCATTGTCTGCTCTAACTCCGGAGTGTTCTCTACAGAAGTTGCTCCATTTGGCGGCTGGAAACAATCAGGAATTGGTTCGGAAGGTGGCCATGAAGGCATTGTCGATTTCTATGAAACCAAATTTCATTCCATGGGCGGCATAGACAATGCTTAATGACAATATCTAGTGCCAGTACCTACTAGCACCTAGTAAAAAACTTAACTAAATTGCAGCACGCCGTCTTCCAAACTCGCCTCACCCAGAAGCTTCTTATCTAGCAGGTAATTTTGAGTGTTTTGCCATGGCGCATGGTTTCCTTGTTTGGGAAACTGATGCAAGCCTCTGCTCATATAACCCGGCTGAAAGTCTTTAAACGGATTTTCAGCCACCATGTTTTGATCCTCCCCAATTAGTTCAGCACTGACTTGAGTCTTATTGTTTAGCTTCATATAATTAACTAAGCGGCTAACAAAAAGAGAATTGAGATCCGCTCGTAACGTCCACGACGCGTTTACATAACCAAAGGTCTGAATGAGATTGGGGACACCAGAAAACATCATTCCTTGGTAATAAAACCGGTCACGAAAATCAACATCCATACCGTCCATGCTGAATGTAGCTGCGCCGAGTAGCTTCAAATTTAGCCCTGTAGCCGTCACCAAGATATCCGCTTCTATTTCTTCGCCTCCAACCATCCTTATGCCTTTTTCGGTGATGGCATCAATATCACCGGTGACCACTTCGGCTTTACCGCTTTGTATTGCCTTAAACAGATCTCCGTCTGGCACCAAGCACACCCTTTGGTCCCAAGGGTTGTAGCTAGGCGTAAAATGCTTATCCACCGCATAACCTTCCGGTAGGTTTTTTCTAACCTGTTTAATGAGCAGGTCTTTTATTTTCTTTGGATTGTCTCGGGCCTTCTTGTAAAAATAATTTTGTAGACGAATATTTTTCCAACGAACCGCATCATAGGCCCACTGTGCAGGTAAAATAGAATTCAGAATATTGGAGATAATATCTTGCCTTGGCCGTGACACAACATAGGTTGGCGAACGCTGTACCATAACTACTTTTTCAGCGTCCGGTGCCATTGCTGGCACCAAAGTCATGGCCGTTGCACCACTGCCAATAACAACTACCTTCTTATTTTTATAAGCCAGATCCTCTGGCCACTGCTGCGGGTGAACCAATTGACCGCCGAAAGATTCAAGACCGGGTATGTTTGGGGTGTAGCCCTGGTTATAGTCGTAATAGCCTGTACACATGAACAATATGCGAGTGTCGACTTCCAGTGTCTCGCCCGATTGCTCTTGAATGACAACACGCCAAAATGATTTATCACTGCTCCAATCTGCCGAAACCACCTTCCTACCAAACTGAATCTTGTCAGCGATACCATAATCAGCAATCGCCTCATTTACGTAATCTCGGATCGACTCCCCGTCAGCCAGTACCTTGGGGTCAGTCCAAGGCTTAAAAGAAAACCCAAAGGTGTGCATATCACTGTCCGAGCGAATACCCGGATAGCGAAACAAATCCCAGGTGCCACCCGGATTATCCCTCGCCTCGATAATGCTATAATTCGCCTGTGGACATTCTTTTTCCAAATAGCAGGCGGCGCTAATTCCTGAAATCCCAGCACCAACAATAAGCACATCTAACAACGCTTTATTCCTTTAGATCTAGTTTGTCATTTGCTCAGTGAAGGGCAAAACCTGCCTACCATGTTAGTGCAATCCTTGGCTGGAGTTAAGCAGGTAAAACCGCAACAGGGCTGCACTTCGTCGCGTAATTCGCCATTTACTCGCAGCGAAGCCCAACATGCTTTAGACTCCTCTGCTTTTGAAGTATGGCCACCTCTTTCCGGTGGCAAATTTGCAGTCCGGATGCGTAACTACTGAAGAATCTAACCAATGCCTTTGTTAAAACTCGATAAAATCTCAATCAATTTCGGCACTCACATCTTATTAGATGAGGTGTCGTTGAATTTGGTAAAAGGCAAGCGCTTAGGCCTGCTTGGTCGTAACGGCACAGGCAAGACCACTTTAATACGCACCATTGGAGGGCTGATAAAACCAGACAGTGGTGAGCGCTGGTTGAGACCAGGAGTAAAAATTGCTTGGCTGGATCAGTCTCTTCCCGACGCCAGCGAGGAAACTGTTTATGACGTTGTAGCTGGCAGTCTGAAAGACGTGGGTGAACTCTTAAAATCCTATCACCAGCTAACTAGTAATTTTGACGCTGACAACATGGATAAATTGGCCGCTGTACAAGAGCAACTAGAGGCCAATGATGGGTGGAGCCTAGGTCAGCGGGTTGATACGGTAATTAGTCAGCTTAACCTGCCTGCAGAGAAAAAAATGTCAGAGCTTTCGGGTGGTTGGCGCAAACGAGTTGCGCTTGGCTGCGCCCTAGTTCTTGATCCAGACATCCTACTTTTAGATGAACCAACCAACCATCTAGATATCCCGGCGATTGAATGGCTTGAAAAACAACTACAAGATTTTCGCGGTGCAATGATCTTAGTAACACACGATAGAGCGTTCTTGCAAAAGGTGGTCAACACCATTGTCGAGCTAGACCGCGGCCTTCTCTATGAATTTGAAGGTACTTATCAACGCTTTTTGCGCTTTCGTGAAGAGCAGTTAGCCGCAGAAGACAGAGCCAACGCACTGTTTGATAAGAAACTAGCCCAAGAAGAGGTATGGATTCGCCAGGGCATAAAAGCCCGTCGCACACGCAACGAAGGGCGAGTAAGAGCTTTAAAGGCGCTTCGTCAAGAGCATAGCCAGAGAAGAGATCAGGTTGGCAAAGCTAGTTTTAAAGTTGATGCAGCTTCACGCTCTGGAAAAATCGTCGCGGAACTTGAACATATTTCACACAGCTTTGGTGATAACGAAGTCATCAGAGACTTTTCCACCACGATTTTGCGCGGCGATCGCATAGGCTTGGTCGGTGCCAATGGCGCAGGCAAATCAACCCTATTGAAAATCATCCTCGGTCAGTTAGAGCCAACCTCTGGACTGGTAAAGATCGGCAGCAATTTGGAAGTCGCCTACTTCGATCAGCTTAGAGCCCAGCTAGATCCAGAACTAAACCTGATTGACAATATTTGTGGGGGCCAGGAATTCATCGAGATTGATGGCAAGAGAAAGCATGCCATTACCTATCTTGGGGACTTCTTGTTTACTCCAGATCGAGTACGCACCCCTGCCAAAGCCTTATCTGGAGGCGAACAAAACCGAGCCATATTAGCCAAGTTATTCAGCAAACCGGCCAACATTTTGGTGTTAGATGAGCCTACCAATGATTTGGATGTAGAAACACTGGAATTGCTAGAAGACATACTGCTGGGGTTTCCTGGCACAGTGTTATTGGTGAGCCACGATCGGGTTTTTATGGACAATGTGGTCACCAGTCTTATGGTATTTGAAGAAAATTCCTCCATTGGTGAATATGTTGGTGGCTACTCTGACTGGGCATCTAAAGGCGGTCGTTTATTAAGCTTACAAGAAGAAAAAGAGTCTCCGGCTGATTCAACACCTTTAGCGGATGACCCGCCCACGCCGGTAAAGACAAAACCAAGTAAGCCCAAACTCTCGTATAAACAGCAACAAGAACTCAAAGAGCTTACCCTGCTCATCGAAAAGTTAGAGGCTAAACAAGGTGAATTTGAAAACCTAGTCGCCAAGTCAGACTTTTACGATAACGAGAGCGATAAAGTGAGCAAAACTTTAAAAGAAATGACTGACAATCAAACCCAACTCGAACAAGCCTATGAAAGATGGGAAATACTCGAAGGGTAAGCTGCTTAGCTCTCATCCATTAAAGCCGGAGAACTAACCCATGGACTCTTTTTTTATCGAGTGGCTGGAAGCCCGGCAAAGCTATGCAATTTGGCTTATACCGGTTTTTGCTTTCGCAGAGGCCTGCGTCGGCATCGGTTTATTTATCTCTGGCGTGCTGCTATTGGCAATCGCCACTTTCATAATCCAATACGATTTAGCCTCTATAGAACTGGTTTGCTCATTAGCATTGGTCGGCGCTTTTGCCGGAGACCATCTGGGCTTCCATATAGGCAGAGCGGTGGGTCCTGGGTTTCATAAAACCAGAATTGCAGCGAAGTATGCTACCTCGATCGCTCAGGGCGAAAAACTTATTCAAAAATTCGGTAGCGCAGCCATATTCATCGGCCGTTTTATTCCAGCAGTGCGCAGCTTAGTTCCCGCCTTGATGGGACTTAGCGGATTCAAGCGAATCCGCTATAGTTTATTTGACGCCTTAGCCTGTTTACTCTGGGCAACTGCGCTAGGGCTAATTGTGCTAAGCATTGAAACCGTACTCTAGCGCTCAGACAGCCTACCTCAAAGACTTAATTCAGCGATCCATCGATCTACCAGAGCTTCCAGAGCTTCCATGGGTACCGGACCGGACCCTAGCACAGTGTCGTGAAACCCTTTAATATCAAATTTTTCGCCAAGCTGCGCTTCTGCTTTTCTGCGGTATTCAATGATTTTTAGCATACCTATTTTGTATGCTGTGGCTTGACCTGGATTATTAAAATAGCGGCGAACTTCAGAGCGCACCGACGAGTCTGGCCTTGGCGAATTGGCTAAAGCATAGTCAACGGCATCTGATTGAGTCCAGTTTTTAGCATGAATACCCGTGTCGACGACTAATCGCACAGCACGCCAAAGCTCACCCGACAACCTACCCATATCGGAAAAAGGGTCCTTGTATCCCCCCATCTCTTTGCCAAGCAGTTCGGCATACAGACCCCAACCTTCAGTGTAAGCGGTATAACCGCCGTTGGTCCTAAACTGGGGAATATTCTCTAACTCTGTTTGAATAGACCGCTGCATATGATGCCCAGGCACCCCTTCATGATAAGATAAATTTTCTAAACGGTTAACTGCTACGGCGCGCATGTCCGCTAAGTGGACATAAAAAGTACCCGGCCTGGAGCCGTCTTTAGTTCCTCGCCGATAATGCGCTGCCCCTCCAGCTGTTTCTCTAAACGCCTCCACTCTTTTCACTTCTAGGCCAGCTTTCGGCAAAATCCCAAAGTAGTCCGGCAATTCAGCGTACATTTCGGCAAGGTGAGCTTCGGCCATCTCCAAATAGTCGGCTCTTCCTTGCTCGTTTGTTTCAAAATAGAACTGATCATCTTCACGAAGAAATCCAAAAAAATCTTGTAGTGATCCCTCGAATCCTACAACGCGTTTTATACCTTCCATTTCTTCATGAATTCTTGCGACTTCAGAAATACCTAGCTCGTGGATTTCCGCCGCGCCCATCGATAAAGTGGTCATGGTCTGCAAACGCACTTTGTAATATTCATCCCCATTGGGAAGAGAAGATACGCCTTGGGCTAATTCGGTTGTATTGATTTTGTCAGCCTTCAACCACGCCAGAACTTCATCGAAACCAGGTTTGAAGTAATTTAACAATGCCTCGGTTGCCTGGCTT
>JBLHTH010000156.1:0-7630 GCA_047627195.1 Pseudohongiellaceae bacterium
TGGCAACACGATCTCTCACCATAGCTTCCAATTCGTCCACCAAATTATCGTTGTTGATTTTATGATCAGGCTTGCCTTCCACATAGACCAAATTACTCGGACTGGCACCGGTCAGGCCGATTTCCGCGACCATAGCCTCACCCGGGCCATTAACGATACAACCAATCACCGCCATATCTATCGGTGTTGTTATATCCTCTAATCTCAATTCAAGCTCGTTCACTACCGAGATAACATCAAAATTTTGCCTTGAACAGCTCGGACAGGCAATCAAGTTAACCCCTTTATGTCGAAGCCCTAAGCTTTTAAGAATATCAAAGCCGACTTTGACTTCTTCTACCGGGTCTGCCGCCAGAGAAATTCTAATCGTGTCACCGATGCCATCCATCAGTAGAGCGCCAAGCCCAATCGCTGATTTAACAGTACCAGATCGCAGCCCACCAGCTTCGGTAATACCTAAGTGAAATGGCTGATCTATTTGATCAGCCAATTTTCGATAGGCTTTTAGCGTCATGAAAATTTCTGAAGCTTTGAGACTAATCTTAAAATTCTGAAAGTCCAACCGATCCAAGATATCAATTTGATTAAACGCCGATTCCACCATAGCGTCAGCACTGGGTTCTTTATACTTACGGAGTAGGTTTTTTCCTAAAGAGCCCGCATTGATGCCAATGCGCAGCGGGATACCTTTATCTTTGGCACTGTCAACAACGGCGCGCACGCGAGCGTCGCTACCAATATTACCTGGATTGATACGCAAACAATCCACCCCGTACTCCAGCACTTTCAAGGCAATCTTATAATCGAAATGTATGTCTGCCACTAGCGGCACCGACACTTGATTACGAATAGATTTGAAGGCCTCTGCCGCATCTATCGAAGGCACTGATATTCTAACAATATCGACGCCGGCACTAACCAAACGCGAAATTTGCTCAAGCGTCGCCGGAACATCAGTAGTTTCAGTATTGGTCATACTCTGAACTGAGATAGGCGCATCGCCACCTACAGCAACATTACCAACCATGATTTGCCGTGTCTTACGGCGGGATATGTTCTGTTCACCACGCATAGTCTACAAACCTACTGTCAAACGAGCTGAATTATCGATACGGGTGTTTTTCGAAACATCTATATCAATTCCATTTAGAGTCATTTTAGCAAAAGGCGCATCACCTAACAAAACATCGAAGGGGGCTGCACCCTTAATTTCTAGCACGTCACCGGAGTCACGCAGGTCCCGATAAAGTATATTTTCGGCACTGTCACTAACCTCGACCCAACTAGCTCCAAGAAAAGTAATAAGCAAAAAATCACTGCCCTCGGTTTCGATTAATATACGTCCGCCACGGCTTTCGGGTTCTGTCAGGTCTCTCTCATCAATTGTTGAAGAAGATTCATCGCTCGCCCCTAGTTCTGGATTTACTAATGCAGCTAGTGGGCTTAGTATTTCTGAACCCTGCTGACCCTCTTGCTCGACAGAAGGGCTCGCCCTGTCGGCCGGATCATTTGCCTTCGTAACTACAGCACTGTCTGTATCTATTTGTGTCAATTTAGACGGCTCCACATCTTCTGGTGTGGGCTCAGTAATTGGCTCTATCGGTACTAGTGTCGGGGCCACCGTCGGAGCCAACACAGCTACCTGAGTCACGTCCGTCTCATCTGCTGCCCTTGGTTCTGGCTCGGTGTAATTTCCAGCTTGAGAAGATTCGTCTGAGCCTACGTCGACAGTCTCCTGCCCTCCGGTACTAAAAAACCAAAGAATCAAAAATAAACTAACGAATGCTATTCCAGATCCAATAACCCAAGGCCGGTTTTTATCCTTACGACGACGGACTTGTATGCGCGTTTTTTCACGAGCAGCATCTTGCTTCTCACTCACGTAAACGTTGTAGCTGCCAATAACCTGACTTTCTTCCAGCCCAAGTAGCAACGCATAGCTTTTAATATAACCTTTTGCAAAAACCGCACCGGGTAATTTCTCAAAACTATTGGACTCAATAGCTCTGACATAATGCATTGTTATGTGCAGTTGATCCGCTACTTCTTTTTCAGTTAACTCTCTACGCAGTCTCTCAGCGCGAAGAATGTTACCTACCGATTCAGCAGTATTTGGCTCTGTGTCATGAGCCTCACCAACTTTGGCGTCCTGTTGGTTTTCGTTAGTTGGCATAAATAAGTTCTTGATAAGCTTTAAATTCAGGAGTGTCTTGATAAAGGGTCAGTAACAGCATTGAAAACTCGTTTACCAACGCCTGGTTCTTAAATGAGCTTTCAATCTTTATACCTGCTAATAACGCTTTTGGCGGATGAGTTATTTTATAAAATCCGACGATTGTGAGGTACTGGTTAAAAGCGGTGCGAGCTCCCTGCAGGTCATCTCCATCAAGGCGAATGATTGCTAACTCAAGCGCCGACAAATAGAGATTTGAATTGAGCTGCAAAGCCCGTTGAAAAGCATTTTTAGCCTCATCTATCTTACCAATCATAAGTGCGCTACGACCCAAATTCTCAAACGCTATAGCTCGGCCTTCATACATAGAATCAGACACAACTTGTTCGAGCTGATTATAAGCTTCCTGAAAATTCTTCACGCTGAATAATAAGGCCGCGTAATTATTTCTTGCTCTTGCGTTATCACCATCGAGGCTAATAGCCCGTTCGAAAGTTTCTTGCGCGAGCTGAATGTCACCCTCTTTCTGTAAAATTAAAGCCAGCACGTTATAAATTGTAGAGTTGCGGTCATCGATATCCAGTGCATTGCTAATGTTTCGTCTTGCGCCGACCATGTCATTAGCATCGTAATAACCAACCGCTAAGTTGACATAATCTTCAACAGCCCGCTCGTCAGACGCGGTCGAGGTAAAACCACCGGTGGTGGTTGTGATACAGGCAGTTAGCATCAAACCAGTCAACAAAACGAATAACGCCGTTTTGAGGGAACCCAATTTGATTTTAATAGTTTGAATATTGACCATTATATTTCGACCTGTGTTGCTTTGCTTTGTCTTACAGTCTATCGGCAGCCACGGCGAGGTTATCAGCTCTGTCAAATACTTTCCCATTCAGCTGCGCTTTAGCTTTGTGACGTTGGCTGCGTTTAGTCTGGTCGGCTACCTCACCTACTAATTGGCCACAAGCCGCGCCAATATCGTCACCTCTAGTAGTTCTAACGGTCACGGTATAGCCCTCGCGCTGAAGAATCTGACGAAAATTGGTTACAGAGGAACCGCTGGGCCTGCAGTAATCACTTAGGGAAAAAGGATTGAAAGGTATAATATTTATCTTACATGGAAATGTTTTTAATAATACAGCGAGCTCTCTGGCGTGCTGACGGTGGTCATTCACTCCGGCTATCATGGTGTATTCGATTACCGGCACTCGCTTATCAGGGAGGCTTGCCATGTAACCGCGCACAGATTCTAACAACATAGCTATGTTGTATTTCTTATTGATCGGCATTATTTGGCTGCGCAGTTCGTCATTAGGTGCATGCAAAGAAATTGCTAACGATGCCTCAGTAAAATCTTTCATCCGATCGATCGCAGGAACCACACCTGACGTGCTCACCGTAACCTTGCGCTTTGACAGGCCATAGGCACAGTCTTCCATCATGAGGTTGACCGCTTCCATCACCGGCTCAAAGTTGAGCAACGGCTCTCCCATTCCCATCATCACAACATTACTAATGGGCCGTTCCAATTCGCCGGAAAAACCACCTAGCTCTTTGACGGCCCACCACAGCTGACCGACTATTTCAGCGACAGTGAGATCGCTGTTAAATCCCTGTTTACCGGTAGCGCAAAAGCTGCAATCTAAAGAACAACCAGCTTGAGATGAGATGCAGAGCGTTCCGCGAGAGGCCTCTGGGATAAAAACCATTTCTACTCGGCTTCCACTCGCCACCTCGACAATCCATTTCCGAGTTCCATCGCTGGATAAAAAATCTTCAACCACACATGGCAAGGAAATTTGTGTTTTAGTTTTGAGTTTTTCACGCAAAGACTTACTAATATCTGTCATCGCATCGAGGTCAGTGATCCCACGTTGGTGAATCCACTTCAACACCTGATCGGCGTGAAATGGCTTTTCACCAAATTCTGTAAATAGGGCTCGCAGACGATCACGCCCCAAACCTGCTAGATTAGGAAGTGTGCTATTTGTCATGCTTAGCTGATTCTTTACTCTATCAGGCATGGTTCACAAACCTCGAGGGACTAACTGTTAGAAAAGTATTAAGAACAGATTTCTTCAGCACTGAAGAAATAAGCGATCTCGCGCGCTGCAGAAGTCGTTGAGTCAGAACCATGGACCGCATTCGCATCAATGGACTGAGCAAAATCGGCTCTAATTGTGCCAGCGTCAGCATCAGCCGGATTTGTGGCTCCCATCAGATCGCGATTTTTAAGGACTGCACCCTCGCCTTCAAGAGCCTGAATCATTACCGGGCCTGACGTCATGAATTCAATCAAGTCGGGGTAAAAAGGTCGACCTTCATGTTCAGCATAAAAACCACCTGCTGATTTTTCGTCTAGTTGCACCATTTTGGCAGCAACTACTTTTAAGCCAGCTTTTTCAAATCTGGTGTAGATTTCGCCAATAACGTTTTTGCCTACGGCATCGGGTTTAATAATAGAAAGGGTCTGTTCGATCGCCATCTTAACTCCAAGTATTTCGGTTTTTCAAAGATCGCGCATTATACGCGCAAATACTCGGATTTTGTACGTGCAGTGATAAAAAACCAGCATTTCTAGGGTTTTATTCGGCGACCTCTTCGATCCTGGCAACTTCAATAGCTTCTAAGGTTTCCCTAACTACAACCGGCTCGCAACTAATCCCGTCAAGTTCACAGATCAGCTTTACTGAATTTACACTGCGAGACTCAACCTCCTCAGTAAGATTAAATCGCTCAAACTAACCGCTAAAAGCTGTTATCTCGTCTTGAGAACTAATTATTTAGCGCTGCTTTAGGCCCAGAATAGCCAACTTTTTAGCTTGGAATCTCTCTATATCCGCCATGACCGGTGATTGCTCGCTATCGCGCAGCGAATTGAGCCGAATCCAGGCCAACACTGCTATTGAAGCTGTCCCAACTTGGTGACAACTCTCTTAATTTAGTCACCGCATCACAGATTTTTTGAATGGAATAATCAATTTCTTCTTCGGTAGTGAAGCGCCCGAGTGTAATTCGCAGCGAGCTATGAGCCAGCTCATCATTCAGCCCCAGTGCTTTTAATACATAAGATGGCTCCAAACTTGCCGAGGTACAGGCCGAACCGGAGGACACCGCAAGATCTCTCAGCGCCATCATCAAAGACTCACCTTCAACGAAATTAAAACTGACATTCAGATTACCGGCCACACGAATATCCTCATGGCCGTTGACGTAAACTTCTTTCAATTCTCTTAGACCTGCCAGCAGACGCTCGCGAAGAACTAACACTCGAGCATTCTCCTGCGTCATTTCTTGTTTGGCTAATTGAAACGCTTCGCCCATCCCTACAATCTGGTGCGTAGGTAAAGTGCCGGATCGCATGCCGCGTTCGTGTCCGCCGCCGTGCATTTGTGGCTCAATTCGAACGAGAGGGTTACGCCGCACAAACAAAGCCCCTATGCCCTTTGGGCCATAAGTTTTGTGCGATGTAAGGGACATAAGGTCTACTTTCATAGACTGTAGATCTATTTCGACTTTGCCTGTACTTTGAGCTGCATCGACATGAAAAAGAACGCCTTTCTCGCGGGTGATCTCAGCAATGGCGGCAATGTCGTTAATAACTCCTATTTCGTTGTTCACATGCATCAATGTAACCAAGACTGTATCTGAGCGAATAGCAGCAGCCACATCTTCGGGCGCGACAATTCCCTCGGGTGATGGGGCAAGGTAAGTTACTTCAAAACCTTCTCGCTCAAGCTGCTGGCAACTATCTAAGATCGCCTTATGCTCTATTTTGGATGTAATGATGTGCTTGCCCTTCTTGCCGTAGAAGTGCGCTACACCTTTGACTGCCAAATTGTCGGCCTCAGTTGCACCTGACGTCCAAACGATTTCGCGGGGATCACAATTAATGAGATCTGCAACTTGCTGACGGCCCGTTTCTACTGCCTCCTCAGCTTTCCATCCAAACATATGTGAACGCGAAGCGGGATTTCCAAAATTTGCCTCTAGCGTTAAGCATTTGGCCATTTTTGCAGCGACCCTAGGATCGCAAGGGGTTGTCGAGGAGTAATCCAAATAGATAGGGAATTGCATTTATAACTCCGAAAAAACTTACTACAAGTTCACAGATGGGATGCGAAAGGCTCCACGCTCGCCCCCATCAGCTAAATTCTCATTAGCTATCAGATGCTTACGATCCTGTCGCTGGGCGATATCTTTTACTTCACGCTTGACGACTAAATCAGCGAGGCTTATACCTTCGAGAAAATGATGAATCTGCTCACTGAGATCCTCCCATAGGTAATGGGACAGACAAGTCTCACCATCTTGACAATCTCCCTCCCCTCGACATTTTGTCGTGTCGATAGACTCATTGACCGCATCAATTATCTCGGCAATAAATATTCCACCCGCCTCCCTTTCCAGCACATACCCACCACCGGGACCGCGAATACTGTTGACTAGGGAGCTCTTCCTCAACTTGGAGAAGAGCTGCTCTAAATAGGAGAGCGAAATGGCTTGTCGCTGAGAAATGTCAGCCAAGCTAACTGGGCCTTTTTGCGTATGCAAAGCCAAATCCAGCATAGCTGTAACGGCGTATCTTCCCTTGGTAGTCAAACGCATAGTGATGCCTTTACGGAGATATCAATTAATTTAAATTATCAAATACCTAAGTAAAATAGTCAAGTATTGCAGAAGCCTCAGAATACGATCAAGAATAACAAAAAAACCATTAAAAATCAGTATCTTATACCTCTATAAACGCTCGTAAACGAGAGTTGAAGGGGCTTTGCCAAAACTCGGGTCCATCGGGTGACCGCATTGTTTGGCCAACATTGAGATAATCGCTAGGTGGTGAATGCTGTGTGTAATCAAGCCCATTAGCTCTCGCTCAAGCGTGCTGGAAATTTCAATTGGGCCTGCGCGGTGAAAAACAGTTTCTCTCACCGAAATAGACTGCCCCGATAGCTTAACCAAATCTAATTCCCGTATGCGCCATGACACCAGTGCGATCGCAAAGCGCGCAGAATCTGCGTTCGACTCAATCGCTTTGTCCCTTTTTCTGGCATCATAATCAACACTCAGATCAGGCAACCCAACAAACAGGCTCTGAAAACGATCCAGTATATGTCGAACGTGACTGCCCATTGAGGAAGACCCTTCATAACTATTTGCGTAATCATCAGCACCAAGGCTGTTCACTAGGTCTTCACACTGCTGTATGCAGTGCAAGCAGCCTTTGAGCAGAAGATCGGCAACAGATCTCGAGACATCCTGCTCCATCAAAATAGTACTATCCATATAACAACCTGTTCGGCTCGATAAGACTTGCGTCACACGAGCGTCTTAACTTATAAGCCACTTATACTAAAACTTCAAACACAAGACCGCGGCATCACAGCGCCCCGCGAAAGGGCGCTTCGGCAAGACTGCAAGGTTAAGAGCGCCGCTTTCCAAACCTAAATGCGCTGC
>JBLHTH010000157.1:0-7578 GCA_047627195.1 Pseudohongiellaceae bacterium
GAACGACTAGCGGCCAAACCTATTATAGAGCGGATGTTTGGGTACCATATCTTGCAGGTTGGAGGCAGTGAAGAACACCTATTGATAAACGACAGTCCCATCAGTCATAAAATACTTTTTTCCGCCAACTACCGGGCGGGCGGAAAAAATGCGGTTGCTGACATAGAGCAGCTCCCTCTAGCCAACGACAGTATTGACGCGGTGGTTATGCATCATGCGCTAGATTTCACCGAAGACAGTCACGTGCTGTTACGTGAGGTTACTCGTGTGCTACGCCCGGGTGGACGGATGCTTGTGATAGGCTTTAATCCTTTAAGCCAGTGGGGGCTGATGCGTCTATTCAGGAGAAAGCTGGCAGTGCCTTGGCAAGGGCGTTTCATCGCAAGGCATCGCCTTATTGATTGGTTTAGGCTTTTAGATTTAAGAATAGATCAGTCGCTTTCTGGCATCCATTTTCCACCCCTGAATTTTGTCCGTTTATTGAACAAGGCTGAAAGATTGGAGGAAATGGGCAACAAAGTTGGTAGCCCATTCGGTGGTGTTTATCTGATTTCCTGTGTTAAGCAAGTTGCTCCAATCACTCCGATACTTCCTAAATGGAAGCCTGTGATCGCTAGTCGTGGTGTTGTTCCTGTTGGTGATAATTTTAGAAGCAAATTACACTAGCAGCGGCGGTCTTAAGTTTTAGTCAAGGCGTAAAAAAGTCATAGTGGCCAACGGCTAAATCAAATAACCCGTGAGTTAGCCAATTTGAGCATAAACAAGTCATGAAAGAGCAGTTGTACGAGATAGACCAGAGCAAGACAAGTGATAAGTGATAAGTGATAAGTGCGCAGTAAACGCACAGACCAAGTAAGCAACTAACTAATAACCTACGCTGTAGATATTTATGAGACAAATTGTATTAGACACGGAGACAACAGGTTTAGACCCCAAGCATGGGCACCGAGTCATTGAAATTGGTTGTGTGGAAATTGAAAATAGAAAGTTAACCGGCAAGCGCTTTCACCGCTACTTAAATCCTCAGCGTGATATCGATGAGGCGGCGCTAGAAGTTCATGGTTTAACACGAGCTTTTTTAAACAACAAACCTTTGTTCAAACAGATCGAAGAGGAATTTATAGAGTTCGTTAACGGCGCAGAACTGGTAATTCATAATGCGCCATTTGATGTCGGCTTCTTGGATAATGAGCTCAAACTCTGTAAATCAAGCCACGGCGGAATGGCTTCATTTTGCGGCGTTCTAGATACTTTATTGCTAGCCCGAAAAAAACACCCCGGCCAGCGTAATAGCCTCGACGCTCTGTGCAAGCGTTATGACATTGATAATACGCAGCGTCAGCTTCACGGGGCGCTATTAGATGCCGAGATACTAGCAGACGTGTATCTGACTATGACAAGCGGCCAGTCAAGCTTATTGTTAAAAGAAGACGCTAATGAGGTCACTGAAACCCAGCATAGAGTTAGAAAATTCAATCCACAAAGACAAAAGCTAGCGGTCTTCAGAGCTAGTGCAGAAGAATTGAGTTCGCATAAACAACGGTTGCTTGATATAGCGAAAACAAGCAATGATTTCTGTGTTTGGACACAGATAGAAATGGAGAGCTAGAAAGATGCAAGTAAAGCACCGACAGATGGCTAGGCTTTTTATATGGATGTAATGACCAACGCAAATATATTTCCTGCTCAAAATGAGCTCAACGAGACTGATCAGTTTGTTGTGTTTTTCGGTGAGAAATTAGCGACACGCCAGACTAAGTTTCTTTGGAACTTAAGTGAAATTACTAGTCTGTTAAGCGGCACAGAAAAATTAATTTTTATTGATGTTTCTGCAGAGGGTTCATACTATTTATTACAAGTGGATGAAGATCCTGCTCATACCTTAGGAGCCGAGCTACAGTCACTGAGATCGTTGTTATTTAGTCAGAGCGAATTAGCGTTTACTTTAGCAGGCAAGGCAGCTCAACTTATAGACTGGTATGGCAGTCACCTTTTCTGTGGTACCTGCGGCGCTCCTACGTCGAATCATCCTCAGCAAAGGGCAGTGCTATGCCGCTCATGTAAGCGTCATTATTTTCCACGAATTAACCCTTGTGCAATTATGTTGATCGTAGATGGCGATAAGATTTTATTGGCTCGCAGTGCGCGCTTTAAAAGTAATTTTTTTAGCTGTCTTGCAGGATTTATGGAAGTAGGAGAGACAGCCGAAGAAACTGTAGCACGAGAGGTGAGAGAAGAAGTTGGACTGGAAATTGAAAATATCCGTTATTTAAAAAGTCAGTCCTGGCCCTTCCCATCACAACTGATGCTGGGTTTTATTGCTGACTATAAGTCTGGAGATATTGTTCCTGAGCCTGGAGAGATTGAAGAGGCCAATTGGTATCACGTTGATGACTTGCCCGTTGTACCGTCTCCGGGCATAAGTGTGGCCGGAGAGTTAATACAATACTACGTTCAGCAAGTACGCGGGCAAAGTTAAAGTTAGTTTTTATCTAGTTCTTTTTTAATTTTTTTGCATAGAGATAGGAGAGTTTGTTTGGAATTTTTTATTGAGTACGGCATGTTTCTTGCCAAAGTTGCTACGCTAGTTGTTGCGATAGCTGTTGTTATTGGAATTATTGCATCTAGCGGTAACCGAGGTAAAAAAAGCGCAAAGAAAGGTAGCATTCGAGTTACTCAAATAAACGATCATTTGGAAGAAATGCGTGACAGTTTAAGAGTCGGTGTTTTAGAGCCGGAAGAACTTAAACTACTTGATAAAGCTGAAAAGAAAAAGCATAAAGCGGAGCTCAAAGCCCGTAAGGCTTTACTTAAAAAAGCAGCTAAAAATTCAACTCTAGAAAATGGTGAAGACGCGGAGGCAGAACGGAAAAAGCGGGTTTACGTTCTCGGCTTTAAAGGCAACGTATCTGCTGATGCAGTGGAATCATTAAGAGAAGAGATAACAGCAATACTGTCGCTGGCAACGCCACAGGATGAAGTCATTTTGAATTTAGAAAGCCCCGGCGGCATGGTACATGCTTATGGTTTAGCTTCGTCGCAGTTGCTGCGTATAAAAAACCAAAAGATACCGTTAACCATCTGTGTCGATAGGGTGGCTGCAAGCGGGGGTTATATGATGGCCTGCTTAGCTGACAGACTAGTCGCAGCTCCTTTTGCAATCATCGGATCTATTGGGGTCTTGGTTCAATTACCAAATTTCCACAGAGTGCTCAAAAAGAATGACGTAGATTATGAGATCATCAGTGCTGGCGAATTTAAAAGAACCTTAACCACATTCGGAGAAATCACTCAGAAGGGTAAGGATAAAGTTCAGGAAGATGTAGAGACTATTCATGAGATATTTAAGCAATGGGTAAAAGATCATCGCCCAAGCGTTGACATAGACAAGATTGCGACAGGTGAGACCTGGGTTGCAATGCAAGCCAAGGAGCGCTACATGGTTGATGACATAAGAACTAGCGATGAATGTATTGTGAGTGCTTGTGAAACAGCTGACGTATTCGAAGTTGAATTTGAATTTAAAAAATCGATACAAGACAAGCTAGGCTCTGCTTTTGAAGGCGCGGCTAGTCGCACTGTCCTCAAGTGGTTTGAAAAATCAACAGAGACTAATTATCAATAGAAAAAATTCGCTATAAAGTCGTTTAACTATGGGTTGCTAACTTATAAATTCATCTACCTATAGTTTCATCCACTTATAAATTCACTCAAAAATAGGAAACTGGTTTTGAAAAGTTTTAAAGCATATCAAGTAAGTGAAGTTGAAGAAAAAGTGTTCAAAGGTGCGATAGTCGAACGTCAGATCGAGGACTTGCCTGAAGGTGATGTAATAATCGAGGTTCATTATTCTTCAATAAATTATAAAGATGCACTGTCCGCTAGCGGCAATCGCAGTGTAACGCGTACCTATCCGCACACGCCCGGCATTGATGCAGCAGGTGTTGTAACATCATCCAGCTCTGCTGATTTCAAAGTTGGTGATGAAGTTGTGGTTGTAGGCTACGACCTAGGAATGAATACCCCGGGTGGGTTTGGGAAGTTTATACGTGTGCCTGCATCCTGGGTTATTAATTTGCCAGAAAAAATGAGCCTTAAAGAAAGTATGATTTTGGGCACAGCAGGATTTACGGCCGCATTATGCATTGAAAAATTACTGCAAAATGGGCTAGAGCCAGCCGATGGACCTGTGCTTGTTACTGGGGCCACCGGTGGAGTGGGGATTGTTGCTGTGTCCCTGTTAAGTAAACTTGGTTTTAAGGTGACTGCCAGTACTTCAAAAGAGTCAGCTCATGGATTGCTGAAAGAGCTAGGTGCGGCAGAATTGATGGATCGAGGGGAACTCAGTGAAGAGACCGCGAAACCCATGTTAAGAGAGCAGTGGGCAGGTGCGGTAGATGTGGTTGGCGGTTCTACGCTCTTTAATGTTGTTAAGTCTCTTAAATATGGAGGCAGCGTTGCTGCATGTGGTCTGGTGCAGTCTCCGGTTTTTCAGGCTTCGGTACTACCGTTCATATTGCGTGGTGTTAATTTACTGGGAGTAGACTCGGTTTTACTGCCGATTGATACCAAGCGCCGAGTATGGGAAAAATTAGGCTCTCAATGGAAGTTGGAAAACCTAGAGTCGCTGTGTACTGAAATTGAATTTAGTAATCTAGAGTCTTCACTGGCAACTGTACTAAAAGGCGGTGCCACCGGTCGCTTTGTTCTTAATCTAAACAGCTAGTGGTGATGGCTGCGCACAGGTTTAAGTCAGTCGCGGCGCAGTTTAGGATCGCTCGCGATTGGTGTAGGGCAATACATGACTACGATATAGGACGAGACTAAGAAAGTGATAATGGCTGCTCCTTGTATTACCAAGGATGCAGCTTCTCCTATCATCCCTGAGCTTGTCGCGACAAAGGCTATAAGTAACGAAAACTCACTAATTTGTCCTAGCCTTAGTCCTGCGTCCCAAGCCAGCCGGCTTCTTTCACTAAATCTGCGTAATAGAAATTGAAAAACCACAGGCTTAATAATTAGCGCAAGCGCCGCCAAAACTAAAGCCGGTGCCGCAATTTGCTCAATCAAGCCAATGTTGAACTGTGCGCCTAGGGAAAAGAAAAATAAGATAAGAAAGAAATCCCGAAGCGGTTTTAAATTTACAGCAATATATTGTGAAATGGGATTCGTAGCTAGAGATACCCCGGCTATAAAAGCCCCAATTTCCGCCGAAAGCCCGAGACTCACAGCCAGCTCTGCAACGCCAAGGCACCAGCCTATTGCCAATAAAAAAATGTATTCTTTGAAATGGTCGAAGCGCGCAATGAGTTTTATAAGAACATAGCGAGTTGTTAAATAAGCAAATAATACTAAGCAGGGGAAGGCGATTAGCATTTGCAGCGCGAGTGATTGTTCTACGTTTCCTGAATCTAGAAAAACTAAAATAAAGATAGCGATAAAATCCTGCATCAATAGAATTCCCACCATCAATTCGCCCATGTGCTTTTGATGTAAGACGGTCGTAGGAAGCAGCTTAATCCCTATAATAGTGCTAGAAAAGATCATACCGAAGCCTATGACAAGGCTTTCGGTTAGCGAGAATTTGAATAAAAGTCCGGTTGCAACGCCTAATGCTACGAATATCAGCGAGCTTGCTATGGTGACAAGAAATGTCTTTTTTAAAGTAGCAATGAGATTTTTTGGTTGCATGTCCAGCCCTAGCAAGAACAGCAAAAATATAATCCCAAACTCGGAGATATCTGAAAGTAGTGAGGCGTCAGAAATGAGTGCAAGCCCGAATGGCCCTATAGCTATGCCTAAAAATATATAGGCGACAAGCAGGGGTTGCTTAAGTGAAAGAGCCACCGTTGAGAATAGCGCTGCCCCACTAAAAATGAGGAAAAAAGGGAACAGTAATGACTCATGTTCCATGCTGGGCAGCCTTTAATAATATTGGAGTTGTTTTAGACTATACGGAGCTAGCGTCTTCTAAACAAGGGAGTAGGCTGTGTGACGGTTGCCTGATAGTTAGTGGCAAAGTCCTCGAAGGCTTTTAGGCAAAGCTCCGGGTCTTGATCATGGCGCAGGCTAAACGCGTTAAAGCCGCACTGCGACAGATAATATATTTGGTCACGCAGAACATCACCAATGGCACGCAGTTCCCCACGATAAGAAAAATGATTGCGTAGTTGCCTTGCGTTACTGTAAGAGCGCCCATCGGTAAAACTTGGAAAGTTGAGCGCTATAAGTGGAATCTCATTCAAATTAGCATCGATCAATCCAGGTGTCTCATGGCTATCCAGCCAAATACCTATAGCCCCTTCATAAAGGGCAATTTCGGCTGCATTTTCAAGCCAAAACTTGAGAGGCACAATCAAATTTTTGCCCCTAACCACATCGAGAACCTCAGGCCCGGTGGCATCCTTTAACAATGTCCAAGCGTCAGTTACTAAAACCTTGTCTTTAATCAGCTTTGACATAGACCTTCTCCTTAAATGGCTCAATACCAATTCGATTGTAGGTGTCTATAAATTTCTCATCCTGCTTCCTTTGTGCTTTGTAGACATTTACCAATTTTTCAATAACTTCTGGGATTTCTTCTTGGGCGAATGCTGGGCCGATAATTTTACCTAAGCTCGCCTCATGGCGAGAGGACCCGCCTAATGACACCTGATAAAATTCAGCGCCTTTTTTATCGACTCCTAATATACCGATGTTGCCGACATGGTGATGACCACAAGCGTTCATGCAACCTGAAATATTGACGCTTAGTTCGCCGATGGCTTGCTGCTCTTTAATATCACTAAATTGCCGCTGAATCGATTCAGCTATGGGGATCGACTTGGCGTTAGCCAAAGCGCAAAAATCCCCACCTGGGCAGCAAATTATATCCGAGAGAAGGTTCAGATTCGCACTGGCCAAAGCATTAGATTTTAGCGCGGACCAGAGTTCAACTAGCTGATCTTGGCGGACATCAGCTAAAACTACATTTTGATCGTGGCTCACTCTGACTTCGCCAAAACTATATTCATCAGCTAACTCTGCTAATTTTTCAAGCTGAGCATCGGTGACATCCCCCGGCGCAACACCTGTTTCTTTAAAGCACACAGTGACGATAGCGTAGCCGGAAACTTTATGGGCATTAACATTTTGCTGATACCAGCTTGCAAACAGGGCGTCCGATTTTAATGAGGCTTCGAGCACAGCCGAGCTAGCATCGAACTTTTTATATGCTGGAGGGACAAAAAACTGAGCGCAGCGATCAAATTCAGCTTGGTTAAGCTTCATTTCAGGGGTGTCTAATGATTTCCATTCTTCTAATACTTTTTCGCGAAAAGCTTCAATGCCTGTAGCCTTAACCAGGATTTTAATTCGAGCTTTGTATTTATTGTCACGTCTGCCTTCTCTGTTATAAACCCGTAGTATCGATTCCAGAGCAATTAGTAGATCTTCTTTGTTTACGAATTCGAAAACTTCTTGGCCTATCACTGGTGTTCTTCCTAGGCCTCCTCCTGCTAATACTCGGAAGCCAGTCTCACTGTTTTCATTCTTCTTAAGATAGATACCTATGTCATGAACTTGCGTCGCTGCCTGATC
>JBLHTH010000158.1:0-7556 GCA_047627195.1 Pseudohongiellaceae bacterium
GTTAACTCACTCTTAGCCCCAATCTACTATCCCACTACCCAGTTTTCGAGTATTTACTGTTTTTATCGCTTGATTTTTCGAAGCCTCCTCTGTCCAATTGGGATGTGGCTGCAACAGTCCAAATAGTCTTAAAATTAGAAACATCTGATGCAATATAATGATGAGAGCAGTGGCTTTTGATAGAGATTTTCTGTCATTGGGGCCATTATATCGTTAGTTAAATTTTTACATCATAATCGATACCGCAACTCGTCAGAGAAGCAAAGGGAGACATATGAGCACTTTAGTGTTTATAAAAGAGGTGGCTAAGAGCGAACGCCGCTGCGCATTACTACCAGCAAATGCTAAGGCCTTTATAAAGGCCGGCGCTCAAGTCTTGGTTGAGGCAGGTTTTGGCACATCGATCAATATAGCTGATTCCGAATACGAAGCCGCAGGAGCCGAGATCGTTGCCGATCGCAAAGCAGTCATCGCCAAAGCAGATTTCATATTGAGTGTTCAACCACTGAGTAAAGACGATTTAGCGACTTCTAAGTCATCAGTGTGCTGCATAAGCTTTCTTGATCCGTTTAACTCTCAAGAACATATTAAGTGGCTGCGCGATTCTGGCAGATCTGCCATTAGCGTTGAAATGATTCCCCGCAGTAGCCGCTGTCAGAAAATGGATGCACTCAGCTCACAAGCAAGCTTGGCAGGTTATGTAATGGTTGCCAAAGCTATGTCGAACCTGCCCAGCGTATTCCCGATGATGATGACCCCTGCTGGAACTTTAAAACCGGCCAAGGTTTTTGTCATCGGCGCAGGAGTCGCCGGTTTGCAAGCAATAGCGACAGCAAAAAGATTAGGTGCAAGCGTTATTGCATACGACACCCGCGAGGTTGTTGCAGAGCAGGTTAAGTCCCTTGGCGCCAAGTTCTTGGTTATTGATGTAGGTGAGACTGGCCAAACCGATCAAGGCTATGCAAAAGCATTAACCGAAGAACAAATGCAAATACAACAGGAAGCGCAGGCTGCCTGTATAGCCGATTCTGATGTGGTAATAACCACCGCTCAATTGTTTGGCCGGAAACCGCCTGTTCTTATTAGTACAGATACAGTTAAGAGCATGAAACCGGGTAGCATCATTGTTGATATGGCCGCTGAGAGCGGCGGCAATGTGGAAGGCAGTGTGGCCGGAGAAACGACAACTGTAGCTGGGGTAAGCATAATCGGTACCGGCCATTGGGCTAGCGAGGTCGCACTAGACGCTAGCCAAATGTACGCCAATAATTTACAGGCACTGCTATTGGAATTCTGGGACGCAGAGAAACAGACGGCGGTACTCGATCTTAGTGATGACATATTGCAGTCTGCACTGATCACCCATCAAGGTGAGCTGATCAACACAACCATTAAAGCGTTACTAAGCGAGGAAGCAGTCCAATGACTTTTATCTATCTCTCGATGATTCTGATGCTGGCAATTTTTCTCGGCTTCGAACTGATTCATAAAGTACCTGCAACCTTACATACACCTTTGATGTCAGGTGCCAATGCGGTTTCCGGAATCACTTTGATTGGGGCTCTGGCCTATGCAGGCGGTGACTATGAATCGTTGCCGCAAATACTAGGCGCTGTATCAGTGTTTTTAGCCACTATTAATGTAGTTGGCGGCTATGTTGTCACTGACCGCATGCTCGCAATGTTTAAAGGCAAATAGGTTATGGAAAATATTAGCATCATAATTAACGCCACTTACGTCCTGTGCGCGGCCCTATTCATTTTGGGACTTAAGCTACTTGGTCACCCATCAACTGCGAGAAAAGGCAATACGCTTTCAGCGATAGGTATGCTGCTTGCCATCGTGGTGACGCTTCTGGACCAAGGCATCATTGAGTTCGAACTAATTATAGTGGCCATGATTGCCGGCGGCACGGTCGGTCTGTTTATTGCCAAGAAAATTGAACTAACGCAAATGCCTGAAATGGTATCCCTGCTTAACGGCATAGGAGGATTAGCGAGTTTACTGATTGCTCTTGCCATCGTTAAATCCGGTGCCTCTCTTGAAACCTACTTACTAGTTATTACCTTAGTTGCTATCGCTATTGGCGGTATTACTTTTTCCGGCAGCGTCATTGCATGGGCAAAACTTAGCGGCAAGGTAGCTAAGTTAGTCAGCAGCGGGTCTACGGTTTTTACAGGCCAGGCGTTTGTAAACGGCTTAATTGTTATTGTTTTAGTCGTACTTGGCGTTCTCCTCACCCTTGCGCCAGAAAACGCTGCCTATGCCTATGGCTTTGTTGCCCTGGCAATCATTCTCGGGGTCATGCTGGTTATCCCCATTGGTGGCGCCGACATGCCGGTGGTTATATCACTGCTTAACAGCTATTCAGGTTTAGCCGCCTGCGCCACCGGCCTTGCCATCGGCAATAATTTGCTAATCGTTGCCGGTGCTTTAGTAGGTGCCAGCGGCATTATTTTAACTAGCGTCATGTGTAAGGCAATGAACCGCTCCCTCACTAACGTGCTTTTTTCTGGTTTCCAAGCAGTAAAAACCTCAACCATGGAAATAGAAGGCGAAGTAAAGCCCATATCAGCGGAGGATGCCTACTACGTGCTGGAAGCCTCACAGTCTGTTGTCGTTATCCCAGGCTATGGAATGGCAGTTGCCCAGGCACAACATGCAATGAAAGAGCTGCAAGGGTTGCTCGAAGGAAATGGCACGGAAGTCGTATACGGCATCCACCCTGTGGCTGGTAGAATGCCTGGTCACATGAACGTGTTGTTAGCAGAAGCCGACGTTCCTTATGAGCTATTGTTGGAAATGGATGAGGTTAACCCAAGAATGGAAAACTTTGATGTTGCCATCGTTATCGGAGCCAACGACGTTGTTAATCCTTCCGCACGTGAAATCAAAGACAGCCCCATCTACGGCATGCCGGTCATCAATGCAGATCTAGCTAAGAACGTATTTATCTTAAAGCGCGGCATGGCATCAGGCTTTGCTGGCATCGATAACCCATTGTTCTTTAAAGACAACGCCCGCATGATTTTTGGCGATGCTAAAGACACGATCAACACCATCATTCGCCAATTTTAAGATAGCGAGCTCGGCAGCCATGACAATGGCTGCCGAAATATTTTATTTCCATTTAGACAGTCGGTTTGGTTTGCAAAAATTATCCTAATTAAATTTACTTAATAACTTAATAATATTCTTTTTAAAAAATAAGCCATAACTTACTTTCAATGATCGTCTTTAAAGCCGCTTTCCCAAAACGTCACTACTGACTACAAATGCTACTATTTATTTCATTGTCAATTCGCGAACCTCATCTCACTACCCGCTAGAAAAACCCGAAGTTGAAGAGGTTACAGACGGTAGTGCCAGCGACAATTAAACACGTGCGATCGCTGATCATGACGACGAATAATACGCCAATCAATTCATCCAGCAGCCTGTCTCTTAAGACCCCCTCAAGAATATTGTCTTAAAACGGTATTAGATCCTGAAATATAACTGACATGTGATTATGCTATACAGTACTAACTGTAATGCAGACGAGTGCTATGAAAAAAGACCCGATACTTCTCTTTCCAACTCATTATTTGGGGAACTTTGTTCTGTGCCTACCTTGGATAAGAGACATTGTTGCACAGTATCCAGACACTGTATTAGTCATTGACCCAAGATTTTCCAGTTTACTAAATATGGCTTCAATAAAGCCAAAAAATATAATTTTTTATCCAAGAACAAAGTTGTCCAAAGAGCAAAACTTAGGCACTAGGCTAATTCATTTTTTAACTTTTATTAGCCAGTTACGAAAATACAAATCATTAGACCTTATAGATTTGGAAGGCGAGCGATTTACCGGAGTATTATCACTTTTAAGTTCAAATAAGCGTAGAATTGGGCCAACTCAAAAGCACTCAAACTGGTTCTACACTCAATCTCATGACCTGAACTACGCTCACCACAGGTTTGATTCCTACGGTGAAATCATCAGTCAATGGCAAGACATCAAAACCCCTCTCAGTAAAATAGAATATACATTGCCAAACTTGGCTTTGAACTTTGTACACCGACTGGGTCAAACTTCCAGATTGCGACTTCCATTAGTTGCTGTCCACGTTGGAGCCAGCACGTATACCAAAAGATGGCCTATATCTCACTTTGTTGGATTGGCTACCGATCTCTCTAACCATGGCTATAAAGTTGCATGGATTGGAGCTGACAAAGAAGATCAACAAATCGCTGAACAAATCGAAAGTCAATTAAAGGGCACTAATTCATTAAACTTTTGTGGAAAGCTCTCTTGCGTAGAATTAATTTCTTTGCTGAAATCTGCAAGTTTGTTTATAGGTGCTGACAGCGGGCCCATGCATGTTGCAGCGTCTACGAACACTCCAGTTATTGGCTTGTTTGGGGTAACCAAAGATGCTATCTGGGCACCGCTAGGAAGTAATAGCAAAGTGTTAAGAGGGACATTGGGCTGCAAGTCTGCATGCAAGAACAAGCATTGTGTTGCGGACAATCGATGTATGGTGTCACTAAGTCCGCAACGAGTAGTTGAGGCAGCTCTGCGAAAACTGCTCAACAATGACAGCACATACGTGGCTGTAGCCAATTGAATATAAACCTGCCAATTCGTATTAATAGAGATCTGATTTGGTATTAGCAGCTAGGCAAGAAAATATTGATCGCGGTTCTAGACCTCGTCTTAGATAAAACCGCGCTGACGCTTTTCTTAATCGGAAACCGAAGCCCAGAACTCAAACTCTAATAAAAAAGCGGAATGACTTATCAGGACTATCATAGCCTAAACCCAGAATAGCACAGGCTTCCCAGCCCAAATTTTTTCTTATTCCAACATTTGCTCTGCCCACTGCCACCGCACCTATCCCAGCTGGATATTGTCCCGCATAAAACTCCAACGCCGGCTCAAACCCTTTCACATATCTATATCTTGCTTGCAGATTAGAACGTAATAAATAAGGCAGCCTAAGTTTGCAGGCATGTACCCACAAGACTGAAGCTTAACGCGATAGGCGGCATCACACGACGAAACACGCGGCCAAGAATAAACCGTGCCTCTGCCAATTTTTTACTAAGGAGAGATCTATTATCTCCACAAGAAGAAGTGCTCGAATACCCAGAGCCAACCTATAGAGAACCACCTCGTAAGATGACTATGAGTTTATCCCAACTCTGACTAGAGGACACAAGAGCCAACCACAGCTTCCGCTCAAGCTACCTTTTCAAGTAAGGGCGGTAGATTCTCATCAAATAGATGTATACCAGCTTAGCCGATGTGCTCGCTCGCATCGATACTCTTGGCTTTAAGTTGGCCAGCTTCTTAAGAAAATAAATTCGCTAATTAGGAAAGTAACTTTGGTAACGTGGCTCGGTTAAGGGGAAGCAAAATGTGGTTAGCGCTGAGTTTTCTGTATTTTCTTCAGGAGGTGGGGATAACATGGTCCAAACGGCAATATGCCATAGGACTTACACATACAGCCCGGCGGCGGTACCTGAGGACCAAGCCCACTGAAAATTGAAGCCACCAAGATGGCCGCTAACATCGAGCACTTCGCCGATAAAGAACAGTCCTGGCTGTTGCTTGGCTTCCATCGTTTTGGAGCTGATGCCGTCGGTATCAACACCGCCCAGTGTCACCTCCGCCGTGCGATAGCCTTCAGTGGCCGATGGTTTCAATTGCCACTGGTTGAGCTGTCTACCAATATCTTTAAGTTGTTGATCGGTGAATTCAGCCAATATTTTTTCCGCCTGATTAGGCCAGTATAGGTTCTGTAACTCCGCCACCAAAGCCTTGCCAAGTTTCTGCTGCAAGACGGTTTTCAGCAGACTCTTACCTCTCGCATGTTTCGCTTCACAGAGCCATTCTTCGGCTACTATGTCAGGCAACAGATTCAGTGATATCGACTCGCCGGGGCGCCAATAACTGGAGATTTGAAGTATTGCCGGACCGCTGATTCCGCGGTGGGTAAACAACAAGCTTTCACTGAAATTTTGCCCGTTGCAGCTGACTTCTACTTCTACAGATAAACCAGAAAGGCGCTCGCAGACGGGTTTGAAACTGTCGCTGAACATAAAAGGCACCAGCCCTGCACTGCGTTCGGTAAGCTTTAAGGAGAACTGCTTGGCAATGTCATAGCCCATATCACTGCCACCCAAACTTGGAATTGACAGCGCGCCGGTGGCAACGACCAACGATTCAACGCTGAAACTGTGGTTAACAATCGCATCTCCTTTACCTCGTGAAAGCTCAAGCTGATAACGATCGTGCTGTACTGCTTCTGTGTTTCCTTCCTTAGTATCGCCTTTGAGTTGCAAAGCCGTTATATTGTTGATCTCGCAGTGAGTCCAAATCGTTACGCCGGCTTGCTCACATTCACTGCGCAGCATTTCTAGAATCTGTTTAGCAGAGTCTTTGCAGAACAGCTGCTGGTGCTTACGCTCTTCGTAATCGATGCCATGCTGCTCAACCAGCTTAATAAAGTCCCACTGTGTGTAGAGCTTGAGTGCAGATTTGCAAAAATGTGGGTTGGCAGACAAAAAGTTTTCAGGCTCAACGTAGAGGTTAGTGAAGTTACAGCGCCCGCCGCCGGACATCAGTATCTTCTTACCAATCTTGTTTGCTTTTTCAAGTACCAGTACTTGACGGCCGCGCCTAGCTGCAGTCAGGGCACACATTAAACCTGCCGCGCCCCCACCAAGCACAATCACATTGCCCATATTGAGGTCCAGTTACTTTGTTTTTTATTTAAAGCAAGAGTTTAACATACGCTACATACAGCTTCATTAGCCGCCAATCTATAGTTAGCTCGCAGATTTTCTGAAAAGCTAAAACAATAGAAAAACCTAACCTAGCTCGAGTGTACGAGGTTGATGGAATTGCGCAGATTGATAAGAGATACTTGCCAACCGGACAGGGTTGGGTTTGTCTTGCCGTTGATGAATTTACACCCAGTTGAGATTGGTGGCTGGGCAATGTATGAGCGCATAACAACCGCGCTGACTCTACGTGAGTTACAACAAGCTTATGCCTTGCGTAAACCACCAGGAGGCTTAATGCATCATAGTGATCGTGGCTCTAAATACACTAGCAGAGCCTATCGCAAACAACTGTCTAAATATGGCATACGCAGTTCCATGAGCGGCAAGGGCAACTGTTACGACAATGCCATTTTTGAACGGTTCTTTGGTAGCTTGAAAGATGAAGGATTTGCCAGTGTTGTTCATCTAACACGCGAAGGTATTGTCACTGACGTTAACGAGTGTATCCGCTACTATAATGGAGCTAGATTGCACTCAGCATTAGGCTACACAAGTCCTAACGAGCACGAAAAACCCCGAATTAATGTGTGTAATTTAACCAACCTAGAACAGGGCTTCCAGGTCCAAACTGTCAACTGCTACCCGCAAAGAAATAGTAATGGCTGGTTTATCCCGCTAAAAGTAGAGGAGATATTCTCTTACTCACATAAGCAATCATTCATAAGTTACGGCACACCTTGCGGCGGTGGTGTTGTTGAAGTTCAGGTTGAGGTAAGTAGGTA